>JAYSVE010000047.1:0-2389 GCA_043718725.1 Methylibium sp. | reverse complement strand
CGACACATCGACCGCCACGCCGTAAATGCCTTCGAGCGTCATGTACATCACGCCGACAAGACGGCCCACTTCATAGCCCTTGTGGGTCCATGGCGCGGGCAGCCAGGGGCCGGCCAGCGCATAAAGCAGGAAGGCCGAAGTGACAATCGGCATGATCCAGCCGTTGGTGCGCCGCATGGCCTCGAGCACCATGAGGATGAGGGCGATCCCGAATGCGACGTCCCAGGGGTTGGGGGAGGTGTTGCGGTCGGTGATGTCGTCGCCGCCCTGGAGCAGGTACACCACCACGGCGATGGCCAGCGCCGCGGCCAGCCAGTCCCACCACATGACGCGGTGGCGAAACCGCGCGGCCACCGGGAACACCAGGAAACACAGGAACAGCACAAAGCCGACATGCACCGGCCGCAAGGTCTGCGTGGGCACGATGGCGTAGGCCGTGTACAGATGAAACGCCGACATCACGAAGGCCAGCACCGTCACAAAAATGCCCAGCCAGCCCTTGAGTTTGTTGGCCGCGCCTTCCTCGGCCTCGATGAACGCCTCGGCCCGGTGCAGCGCGTCTTCACTGACAACAACCGTCGCTGGGCTCGGCGGGGTGGATGGATTCATGCAGTGGGGCCTTGCGCTCGCGCGGCGTCGGGTCGAACAAAGCAATGCCCCAGGCAAGCGCTGGGGGAGGCGGCTCCCAGGCTCAATTGAGCTTGACGCCCTTCTCGGCAAAGTACTTCATCGCGCCGGGGTGAAACGGAATCGGCGTGGCGCTTTGTTTCTGGTTCTCCAGCTTGAAGTTGACGGCTTCCTTGTGCACCGCGATCAGGTCGTCGCGCTTGTCGAAAATGGTCTTGACGATGCTGTAGGCGGTCTTGTCGTCCAGGTTCTCGTGCGACACCAGGATGTTCATCACGGTGGCCTGCTTGTTGTCGCTGTCCATGCCCTTGTAGACCTCCTTGGGGATCACGTCCTCGATGTACAGGTTGCCCCACTTCTTGTTCATGGCCGCCACGGCATCGGCGTGGTCGACCATCTTCAGCTTGGTGCCGGGGGTGTTGGCCAGGTCGGTCACACCGGCCGTGGGCAGGCCGCCGACCCAGAAGAAGGCGTCGATCTTGCCGTCCTTGATGGCGTTGACCGATTCGGCCACGCCCAGGCGCTCGCGTTTCATGTCGCTGTCCTTGTCGAGCCCGGCGGCCTCGATCAGCCGAAATGCCATCACTTCGGTGGCGCTGCCGGGCGAGCCGGTGGAGACGCGCTTGCCCTTCAGGTCGGCCATCCTGGCGACGCCGCGGCCCTCGATGCTGACCACGTGCATGCGGTTCGGGTACAGCACCATCAGGGTTTTCAGCGGCACCTTGTTGCCCTTGAACTTGTCTTCGCCGCGCAAGGCGTCCTGGCCCGCATCGGTCATGCTGAAGCCGATGTAGGGCTTGCCGCTGGCAATGAGCTTGAGGTTGTCGACCGAGCCGCCGGTCACCTCGGCGGTGGCCTGCATGCCGGGCACATGCTTGGACAACACCGCCGCCAGGCCGCCACCCAGGGGGTAGTAGACGCCGCCGGTGTCGCCGGTGGCAATCGAGATGTTTTGGGCGTTGACGCCAATCGACAGCGCCAGGCCGGCCAGCAACAGGCCGAGGGGGGTTCGGGTGGATTTCATGGTGACTCCTGACGACAAAAAATTGACAGCCTCATGCCGACGGCCGCGGGCTCGATTCATTCTGGCACGCGGCGGTGCCGATGGTGGCGCGCTACAGCGCCTTGACCGCCTGCACCGGAGCGTCCAGTCCGCGCCAGTTGGCATCGCCAACCAGGTCGAAGTTGGCGACGCCCGAGGCGCCGTCGATCAGCGTGACCCAGCCGGCGTCTGTCGTTGCGGGCACCCGGGCCGCGCATCCGGCGATGCCGAGGGCGGCCACAAGCAGGCCCTGGACGATGAGTGAGCGTGGGTTCATGGAGGGCTCCGGTGGTTGGGGTGCAAGCGATTGCCGACGCCGCGCCGCGGCGCGGCACTGCGCGACCGCTTTGACGCCTTTCACGTTCCATCGATACACTCGCGATCGAGCCCCGGGGGCGGGATCGTGGCCAACCGGCGCGAGCCCTTTTACCCGGTGCGCAAAGGAGGGTTCGATGCGAAACAGGCTCACGTGGGAGAAGGGCTCGGTGGTCAGCGATTACAGCGCTGCCAGCGCGCTGCAGGCGCCCGAAAAAACGATCTTCGGCGAACTCGGCCCGCGCCTGTCGAGCATGGATGTGCTCGACATCGGCGTCGGCGGCGGCCGCACCACCGAGCACCTGGCGCCCGTGGCCCGCGCCTATGTCGGGGTCGACTATTCGAACGCGATGATCGACGCCTGCAAGAAGCGCTTCGGCAACCGGTTCCCGAATGCCAGCTTCC
>JAYSVE010000460.1:0-9569 GCA_043718725.1 Methylibium sp. | reverse complement strand
CACCATGCGCGCCGGCACCCGGGCCACGCCGCCGAGCGCCGCCACCAGCGCGGCGCCCACCAGGTTGGCCAGCAGATGCAGGACGCTGTAGTGGACCGCCACCGCCGTGACGGCGCGCCACGGTTGCGTCAGGGCCAGCGCCGGTTGCCAGTCCAGCGTGGCGCGGTCGACCGGCCAGGCCAGCAGGGCGCTGGCCGCGAGCACCGCGGCCACGCCCAGCCAGGCCCGCGCGGACCGGGTCACCGGTTCAGCCGAACACCGCCCGCCACAGCGCCGACACGGTGTCGCGTTGCGCGGTGATTTCGTCCGGCTCGACCTGGGTCGGCCGTTCGTCCAGCCGGGCGCGGTGCTGCGCGCGCCGCAGGTCGCGGTAGGCGTCGGCGGCGCCCTGGCCGACGCCGGGCGCCAGCAGGCCGGCGCTTTCAGCGCGCTGCAACAACGCGATGTTGCCGGCGTTGTCCTGCAACTCCGGATGGCCGGCGCTGTGCGACAGCACCAGCGTCTGCACCGCGAACTCCACGTCCATCATGCCGCCGGCGCTGTGCTTGAGGTCGAAACGAGTGCCCCTCACGGGGTGGGCCTGGCGCACCTTGTCGCGCATCGCGACCACCTCGGCGCGCAGCGCGGCGGCGTCGCGCGGGGCGCACAAAACGGCCCGGCGCACCGCATCGAAAGCTGCCTGCAGTTCGGCCCAACCGGCACACCAGCGCGCCCGGGTCAGCGCCTGGTGCTCCCAGGTCCACGCGGTGTTGCCGCCGCGGCCGGTCTGGTACTGCTCGAACGAGGCCAGCGACGTGACCAGCATGCCCGAGTTGCCGTTCGGACGCAGGGCGGTGTCGATGTCGAACAGCTCGCCCGCGGCGGTGCGCAAGGTCAGCCAGCCGATCAGCTTGCGCACGAAGGCGCCATAGATCTCGGCCGCGCGCTCGTCGGCGTCCTGATAGAGAAACACGACGTCCAGGTCGCCGCCATAGCCGAGTTCCTTGCCGCCCAGCTTGCCATAGGCAATCACGGCCAGGCGCGGCTCGGCGCGGTGGGCGCCTTTGAAGTGCTGCCAGGCCCAGTGCAGGGCCCGGTCCAGCGTGGCGTCGGCCAGGGCCGACAAGTCGTCGGCCACATGCTCCACGCTGATGTGGTCCTCGACATCGCGCACCAAGGTGCGAAACACCTCGGCGTGGTGGGCACGCCGCAAGGTGTCGAGCAGCGATTCCTCGTCGGCCTGGCCGGACCGCTGCCAGGCGTCGTGCCGGTCTTCGAGCTCGCGCTTGAAGGCGACGGCGTCAAAGCGGCCGTGCAGCAAGCGCTCGTCGGCCAGCTCGTCGATCACGCCGGGGTGCAGCATCAGATAGCGCATCGGCCAGCGGGCCAGACCCAGCAGCCGCAGCAGGCGGTTCTGCACCTCCGGACGTTCCACCAGCAAGGCCAGGTAGCTCTCGCGCCGCAGCAGCGGCTCCAGCCAGTCGATGAAGTGGGTTGCCGCGTCCATCGTGCAGAGCCCCTGCGTCGCCGCCTGCGCCGCGCGCCCCACCAACCGGGCCAACCGTTGCTTGCTCTCGTCGCGCAGCATGGCGATGCGGGGCAGCGCGCGCAGCGAGCGAACCCGCGCCGCCAACGCCGTTGGCAGTTGTTCGAGGAAAGCGTCGCTGTCCAGCGCCAGGGGTTCGGTGCCGCATTGGCGGCAGGCGCCCGCGGCGTCGGCGGCGGGCGCCGGCGCGCGCCCGTCGTGCAGCAAGGCGTCGAACTCAAGCGCCACGAACTCGCGAATCTCGCCCAGCCGATCGAGCAACTCGCAGGCATCGGTCGCGCAGTGGAGCCCCAGGCTGCGAGCGATCCAGCGCAGGTCGGCGTCCGCCGTGGGCAGCAGGTGGGTCTGCTGGTCGTCGAGGTACTGGATGCGGTGCTCGACCCGGCGCAAAAAGGTATAGGCATCGGCCAGGCGTTGGGCGCTGGCCGGCTTCATCAATCCGGCCGCGGCCAGCTTGTCGAGGGCCTTCAGCGTGGAGCGGGTGCGCATCTCCGGAAACTGGCCGCCGCGCACGACCAGCAGCAACTGGACGATGAATTCGATCTCGCGAATGCCGCCGCGCGACAGCTTGACATCGTTGGCGCGCTCGGGCCGGCCCGCGGCGCGGCGCTGGGCTTCGTCGCGCACCTTGCGGTGCAACTGGCGCAGGCTCTCGAACACACCGTAGTCGAGGTAGCGGCGGTAGACAAAGGCCGTGACCACGGCGCGCAGCCCGAGCGCGCGTCGCTCCTCAACGCTGGCCAGCGGCACCACCACGCGGCTCTTGAGCCAGGCAAAGCGCTCCCACTCGCGACCCTGCACCTGCAGGTACTCTTCGAGCATCGCCAGGCTCACGACCGGTGGCCCTGAGTTGCCGTTCGGCCGCAACGCCAGGTCGACGCGAAACACGAAGCCGTCTTCGGTCACCTCGCCGATGAGCGCGTACAGGCTGCGCGCCACCTCAGAGAAATACTCGTGCGCACTGATGGCCTGCGCGCCGTCGGTCTGGCCGCTTTCTTCGTAGACATAGATCAGGTCGATGTCCGACGACACATTGAGTTCGCGGGCCCCGAGCTTGCCCATGCCGACGATCCAGAAATCGATCACCGAGCCGGCGGCGTTGCGCGGCGTGCCGTGGCGTGCGTCCTGCTCGGCTCGGGCCAGCGTCAGCGCGCAGTCCAGCGTGGCTTCGGCCAAGTCGGTCATCGCGCCGGTGATGGCGCGCATCGCGGCGCCCTGTTCGATGTCCAGCACCGCCAGGCGCTCCAGCACCAACTGGCGTGTCACGCGCAAGGCCCGGGTCGGCGTCTGGCCGTCGGCTCGCAGGCTGGCGATCAGCGCGGTGATGCTGCCGCGGTTGGGCAAGCCGGCCGGCAGCCGGTTCAGCAGCTCGGCGTAACGGCGGCGGATGCGTTGGACAAAGCGGCTGTGCTCGGCCAAGGCCACGGGCCCGTGAACCGCTGCGGGATCGGTGGGGACAAGTTGCTCTGAGGCCATGCCGCTGCGCAGTCGGTGTGTGCTAGATTGAACCGACGAGCGTGGCCCGAGGAAAGGCGCGCTGACAGGCAAGCCCTGCGCACAAGCCGGCGCACCGAATCCGTTTGCACCGCCCGCGTGCTTGGCGCCCCGATGACTTCATGTCCCTGATCCCACCCGACAAAGCCCACCCTGGCCGGCGCCCGGCGTCCGCGTTGCGCTGGGCACTGCGTCTGCTGCTGTGGCCCATGGCGCTGGTGGGGGGGTTGTTGCTGATCGCCTGGCTGGCGCTTCAGTGGGCGATTCTGCCCCACATCCAGCAGTGGCGCCCGCTGATCCAGGCGCGGGTCGGCGACGCCATCGGAGTGCCCGTGAACATCGGCCGCATCGAGGTGCGTTCGGGGGGCTGGGTCCCGGCCATCGAGTTGCACGACGTGGTGCTGCTGGACCCGCAGAAGCGCCCGGCGCTGAGCCTGCCGCGCGTGGCGTTTGCCTTTTCGCCGGGCTCGCTGCTGGCTTTTGCGCCGCGTTTCGAGCAGTTGCTGGTCGAGGGCGCACACCTTGAGGTTCGGCGCGACGGCGCCGGCCGCATCTTCGTGGCCGGCCTGGAGGTCAGCGGCCAGGGCGGCGCCGACAACGCGGTCGCCGACTGGCTGGTCAAGCAGCATGAGATCGTCGTGCGGGGCGGTTCGCTGCGCTGGACCGACGAGGGCAGCAACGCCCCGGCGCTGGCCCTGGGCGATGTTCAATTCGTCATGCGCAACGGCCTGCGAAATCACGCGCTGCGGCTCGACGCGACGCCCGCGCCCGAATGGGGCGACCGCTTCACGCTGCGTGGTCTCATGACCGGATCGCTGCTGGCGCGCGCCGGCGACTGGCGGCGCTGGAGCGGCACGGTCTACGCCGAGCTGCCGCGCGCCGATGTGCGCCAATTGCGCCGGCATGTGAGCCTGCCCTTCGAGTTGACCGAAGGCATCGGCGCCTTGCGCGGCTGGCTGGAGGTGCAAGAGGGCGAGCCCCGCGGCGCCACCGTCGACCTGGCGCTGCGCGCGGTGTCGGCGCGGCTGGCCGCCAACGTCGCCCCGCTGACGCTGGCCCAGCTCGAAGGACGGCTGGGCCTGGAGCGCACCGACCTGGGCTTGGCCGTGGCGGTGCAGCGCCTGGGCTTCCTGGCCGGCGACGGGCTGCGTTGGCGCAGCGGCGACATGCGCCTGGCGTTGCGCCAGCGCCCGGGCGAGCCCTCGACGGGCGGCGACTTCAGCGCGCAGCGCCTGGACCTGGGGTTGCTGGCGAGTGTGGCTGCCAGCCTGCCGCTGGGCGACGCCATGCGCCGCCTGCTTGGCCAGGTCAAGCCGCAAGGCGAGCTGGGCGATGTCACGGTGCAATGGGACGGCCCGCTCGACGCCCCGGCGCACTACCGCATCAAGGCCGGGCTCAGCGGGCTGGCGCTGGCGGCGCGCGCCGCGGACCAGCCCGACGCGGTGGGCCGCCCCGGCCTGCGCAATGCCAGCGTTCAGCTCGACGCCAACCAGGACGGCGGGACGGCCCGGCTGACCCTGCTCGGCGGCGCGATCGAATTGCCGGGGGTGTTCGAAGAAGCGCTGCTGCCGCTGGACCGGCTCAGCGCTCAGCTCGCCTGGAAGATTGAAGCCAACAAGGTGACTGTCGAGATCAAGGACGCCAGGTTTGCCAACCGCGACGCCCAGGGCCGGTTCGACGCCGTCTGGAGCACCACGGCCACGCCCGGCCCGGCCCGGGGCTGGCGCCTGCCGGGCCAGATCGGCGTCGACGGCCGGCTCACCCAGGCCGTGGCGGCGCGCACCGCGCGCTACCTGCCGCTGGGCATTTCCGAAGCCACGCGGCGCTATGTGGCGCGGGCGGTGCGCGATGGGGCATTGAGCGACGTCGACTTCCATGTCAAGGGTGATTTGGCGGACTTCCCGTTTCACGGCCCCGCGACCCAGGGCGAATTCCGCATCAAGGCCCGGGCCGACGACGTCACGTTCGCCTACCTTCCCGGCGCGCCCGCCACGCCGGCGCAGGCCGGCGAAGCGTCCCCCTGGCCCGCCCTGACACGCGCCAGCGCCGAACTGGTGCTGGACCGGACGTCGCTGCAAATCCTCAAGGGCTCGGCCCAGCTTGAGGGCCTGGCATGGAGCGGGGTGCAAGGCGGGATTCAAAACCTGGTCGAGGAGCCGGTCCTGGCGCTCGATGGCCACGCCTCGGGGCCGTTGACGGAGATGCTGCGCCTGGTCAACGCCACGCCGATCGGTGGCTGGATCGACAAGTCGCTGGCGCGCAGCACGGCCAGCGGCGCCGCGGAGCTGCAGTTGGGCCTGGCCATTCCACTTCGCAATGTCGACGCCAGCCAGGTGCAGGGCAAGCTGGTCCTGCCCGGCAACGACCTGCGCATCACGCCCGACACGCCGCTGCTGGCCGGCGCCCGGGGCCAGGTCGACTTCGACCGCAAGGGCTTTGCCGTGGTCGGCGCCACCGCGCGCACCTATGGCGGCGAGATGGGTTTTGAGGGGGGGACGCACGCCGATGCCGGCATTCGCTTCACCGGCCGCGGCAGCACCACGGCCGAGGCGCTGCGCGGCGCGCCCGAGCTGGGGCCGGTGTCCGGCGTGGCGGTCGCGCTCAAGGGCCAGACCAGTTACGCCATGGAGCTGGCATTTGTGCGCGGCCACGCGGAACTGCTGGTGACCAGCAACCTGGTCGGCCTGGCGTCGGAGCTGCCGGCACCGCTGGGCAAAGCGGCGTCAACCCCGCTGGCGCTGCGCTACCAGACCCGGCTGGAGCGGAATTCACTCGGGGCCGATCAGCCCTTGCGCGACAGCTTGCGCCTGGACCTGGGCACCCTGGTGCAGGCGCAATACCAGCGTGACTTGTCGGGGCCCAGCCCACGCGTGCTGCGCGGCGGGGTGGCGGTGCAGGGGCCGGTCGCGACCCCGGCATCCGGGGTTGCGCTCGACATCAACCTGGCCAGCCTGGATGTGGATGCCTGGCTGGCGGCCCGCGACAAGATGTTTCCACCGGGTGCCGGCGGCGCGGCACCGGGTGGCGCCGACGAGTCCGACGGCTACGTCCCCAGCGTGCTGACGGTGCGCGCCCAGGACATGGTTTTCCTGGCGCGGCGGCTCAGCAAAGTGCTGGCCAACGTCACGCTGGACAAGGGCCTGTGGCGCGCCAACCTCGACGCCGATCAGCTCAAGGGCTATGTCGAATACCGCGCGCCGGAGGCCCGCGCCACCCGGGCCGCGTCGGCGGCCGGGCATGTCTATGCGCGCCTGTCGCGCCTGTCGCTGCCCAAGGGCGAGGTCGACGCCGTCGAAAGCCTGCTCGACCAGCCGCCGTCCAGCACGCCGTCGCTGGACATCGTCGTCAACGACTTCGAGCTGCGCGGCAACCACCTGGGGCGGCTCGAAATCGAGGCCTTCAACCGGGTTTATGTCGAGGGCCAGGACGCCCTGCGTGAATGGCACCTGGCCAAATTCAACCTGCTGGCGCCGGAGGCGCAGCTCACCGCCAGCGGCCAATGGGTGCTCGGTGGCTCGGGCGGCGCGGGTGGCCGGCGTGCCGAGATGGACTTCAAGCTGGCGCTGGCCGACAGCGGCCGCTACCTCGAACGTCTGGGCCTGGGCCGGACGGTGCGTGGGGGCAAGGGCCAGATCACCGGCCAGCTCGCGTGGCAGGGGTCGCCGCTGACCGTGGACTACGCCAGCCTCACCGGCCAGGCCCATGTCGAGATCGAGGCCGGCCAGTTCCTGAAGGCCGACGCCGGGGCCGCGCGGCTGCTGGGCGTGCTCAGCCTGCAGTCGTTGCCGCGGCGCCTGGCGCTCGACTTCCGCGACCTGTTCCAGGAGGGTTTTTCATTCGACAGCTTTGCCGGCGACCTGAAGATCCAGAAGGGGATCGCGCAGACCAACAACCTGCGCATGCGCGGCGTGCAGGCGGCCGTGCTGATGGAGGGCCGGGCCGACCTCGCGCGCGAGACCCAGGACCTGCGCGTCGTCGTCGTGCCCGAGATCAACGCCGGCACGGCCTCGCTGGCCTATGCGATCATCAATCCGGCCGTCGGCCTGGGAACGTTCCTGGCGCAGATGTTCCTGCGCCAGCCCTTCATACGCGCCGGCACGCGCGAGTTCCACGTCACCGGGTCCTGGGCCGACCCCAAGGTCGATCGGGTCGAGCGCAACGCCGATGCCATCGTGCCCGATGTCGATGCGCCGGCGCCGGACACCCCAGCCACGCGTTGACGTTCGCCCGCCAGACCGCCAGAAAGACCGCATGAAAATCGCCGCGCTGCAAATGGTTTCCACCCCCGACCTGCAGGCCAACCTGGCGGCGGCGCGGCGGCTCGTCCAGCAAGCGGCCGAGGCGGGCGCGCAACTCGTCGTGCTGCCCGAATACTTCTGCCTGATGGGCCACGGCGACCGCGACAAGCAGGCCGTCGCCGAAACCCCCGGCAGCGGCCCGATCCAGCAGATGCTCGCCGAGGCCGCGCGGCGCCACGGCCTGTGGCTCATCGGCGGCACGCTGCCGATGCGCGGCAGCGACCCCGAGCGGGTGCTCAACGCGAGCTGCGTCCATGGCCCCGACGGCGCGCTGGTGCTGCGCTACGACAAGATCCACTTGTTCAAGTACACCGCCGGCCACGAAAGCTACGACGAAGGCCGCGCGATCCAGGCCGGCGCGCAGCCGCAGAGTTTTCAGGCCGGCGCGGTTCGGGTCGGTTTGAGCGTCTGCTACGACCTGCGATTCCCCGAGCTGTACCGCGCGTTGATGCGCCCGCCCTGCGACCTGCTGGCCGTGCCCTCGGCCTTCACCCACACCACCGGCCAGGCGCATTGGGAGTTGCTGCTGCGCGCCCGCGCGGTCGAGAACCAGTGTTATGTGATCGCCGCGGCGCAGGGTGGGCTGCACCCGAACGGCCGGCGCACCTTTGGTCACAGCATGGTGGTCGACCCCTGGGGTGTCGTGGTGGCGGTGCTGGAGGTGGGCGAGGGCGTGGTGCTGGCCGATCTGGACCCGGCGCGGATCGCCTCGGTGCGGGCACAGTTGCCGGCACTGGAGCATCGGCGCCTCTGAGCGCCCCGAGGCCGGCCGCGGCCGGCCGTCCCCCGCGGGGATTTGGGTCGCCCGGCAAGGCCGGTGCTACTCAAGCGCCGGCGGCGATGCGCACCCGCTGGATCCGCGCTGAAGCGCCGCTCTGGAGGGTGACGGCCGCCTTGCGCCAGCCAAGGCGTTGCGCCACCAGGGTCCCGGGCGGCGCTGCCGGACGGAGCACCCGGCGCTACCGAGGCGCAGCGCGACAGAACGCGCTTTGGCGCTGCTAGAGTCGCACCATCAAAAGCCCTTGGGAGAGCGGCACTTGCTGATCATCGCGGTCATCGCGGGCGCCGTTCTTGGCGCCGGCTGGGGTGGGGCTTTCGGGGCGGCAGTGGGGGCCTTGTTGGCCTGGCTGATGCTGCGTTCGTTTCGGCAGGAGCAGCAGATCGGCGCACTCCAACAGGCGTTGCGGCTCATGCAGGCGCAGCGGCCGGGCTTGGCGGTGGCGCCGTCGTCAGGCGCCGAAACCGACGAACCGACCGATGTGAATGTGGGGGGCGAGGCCTTGCCGCGCGACGTCGACCCGGTCGCGCCGGCGCCAGCACCCGAGTCGACCGACCGCGCGCTGTGGGACACCCTGCCCGGTGTCGCGTGGGAGGCAGCGGCGCCGGCGGCCGGCGCCAGCGCAAGCCGGCCCGGCCGCTGGGCGGCGATCAAGGCCTGGCTGTTCGGCGGCAACACCATCGTCAAGCTGGGGGTCGGCATTCTGTTCATCGGCCTGGCCTTCCTGGCCAAGTTCGCCAGCGAGCATGTGCAAGTGCCGGTCGAGCTGCGCCTGGCCGGCATTGCCGCGGTGGCTCTGGTGCTGTTGGGCCTGGGCTGGCGGCTGCGGCGGCAACGTCCGGGTTACGCGCAGGTGCTGCAAGGCGGCGCGGTGGCGGTGCTCTACCTGACGCTGTTCGTGGCGTTTCGCTTCTACGGCGTGCTGGCGGTGGGGCCGGTGTTTGCCTTGATGGCGCTGGTGGCCGCGCTGGCCGCGGCCCTGGCGGTGCTGCAGGACGCCCGCGCGCTGGCGGTGATCGGCGCGCTGGGTGGTTTTGCCGCGCCACTGTTGGTCTCGACCGGTGGCGGCAACCAGGTCGCGCTGTTTGCCTACTACCTGGTGCTGGACCTGGGCATCGCCGCGGTCGCCTGGCACAAGACCTGGCGCGCGCTCAACCTGATTGGATTCGCCGGCACCTTCGTGGTCGGCGCCGCCTGGGGCGTGACGCGCTACCAATCCGAGCATTACCTCAGCAGCCAGGGCTTCCTGATCGCCTTCTTCCTGCTGTTCAACGCCATCCTGCTGATGCCGGCGCGGCGCTTGCAGGCCGCCGATGCGGCCCACCCGCAGCGGGCCGACGGCTGGGTCAACGGGAGCCTGCTGTTCGGTCTGCCGGCCATCACCTTCATGCTGCAACACGGGCTGGTGCGCCACACCGACTACGGCACGGCACTGTCCGCCCTGGCGCTGGCGGCCTTCTATGTGCTGCTGGCC
>JAYSVE010000459.1:0-9591 GCA_043718725.1 Methylibium sp. | reverse complement strand
CCGAGATGAAGGGCGTCGACGTACCGGGCGACATCTACACGCATGTTGCGGGCATCGACATCGTGCGCGCCGCGGGCCCGGACGGCAGCGGCACCTACCACGTGCTCGAGGACAACCTGCGTGTGCCCAGCGGCGTGAGCTACATGCTCGAAAACCGCAAGATGATGATGCGGCTGTTCCCCGACCTGTTCGCCCAGCACCGCATTGCACCGGTGACGCACTACCCGGACCTGCTGGTGGAGACCCTGCGCGACATGTCGCCGGCCTCGACCGACGAACCGAACGTGGTCGTGCTCACCCCCGGCATGTACAACAGCGCCTATTTCGAGCATGCCTTCCTGGCCCAGCAAATGGGGGTCGAGCTGGTTGAGGGGAAGGACCTTTTCGTCAAGGACCATTTTGTGTTCATGCGCACCACGCGCGGCCAGCGGCGCGTGGACGTGATCTACCGCCGCGTCGACGACGACTTTCTCGACCCCGAGGTGTTCCGCGTCGACTCCACGCTCGGCTGCTTCGGGCTGCTCGGCGCCTACCGGCGCGGCAACATCGCGATCGCCAATGCGATCGGCACCGGCGTGGCCGACGACAAGTCGATCTACCCCTACGTGTCGAAGATGATCGAGTTCTACCTCGGCGAAAAGGCACTGCTCGAAAACGTGCCGACCTGGCTGTGCCGTCAGCCCGAGGACCTCAAGTACGTGCTCGACCACCTGGCCGAGCTGGTGGTCAAGGAGGTGCACGGCGCCGGCGGCTACGGCATGCTGGTCGGCCCGGCCGCCTCACGCGCCGAGCTCGAGTCCTTCCGCGCACGGCTGCTCGCCGACCCGCGCAACTTCATCGCGCAACCGACGCTCGCGCTCTCGGCCTGCCCGACCTTTGTCGACAGCGGTATCGCGCCGCGTCACATCGACCTGCGGCCCTTTGTCCTCACCGGCAAGGCCTCGGGCAGCGGCGTGCGCATGGTGCCCGGCGGCCTGACCCGGGTCGCCCTGAAGGAGGGTTCGCTGGTCGTCAACTCGTCGCAGGGCGGTGGCACCAAGGACACCTGGGTGTTGGAGGCTTGAGCATGCTGTCCAGAACCGCCGACCACCTGTTCTGGATGTCGCGCTACATGGAGCGCGCGGAGAACACCGCGCGTATGCTCGACGTGAACTACCAGACCTCGCTGCTGCCGCAATCGGCCAACCGCGCCGAGATGGGTTGGAGCGGCGTGCTCGGCATCTCCGAGCTGACCGCGGCCTTCGAGCGCAGCCATGCGGTGGTCGACGCCGGGAGCGTCATGCAATTCATGGTCTGCGAAGCCGGCAACACCTCGTCGATCGTGTCGTGCCTGGCCGCCGCGCGCGAAAACGCCCGCGCGGTGCGTGGCACCTTGACCACCGAGTTGTGGGAGACCACCAACACCACCTGGCTCGACTTCAAGCGCATGCTGGTCGCCAACGCGTTCGAGCGCGACCCGGCCAGCGTGTTCGAGTGGGTGAAGTTCCGCTCGCATCTGTCGCGTGGCGTGGCGGTGGGCACGATGCTGCAGGACGAGGCGCTGCATTTCATGCATATCGGTACCTTCCTGGAGCGTGCCGACAACACCGCGCGCCTGCTCGACGTGAAGTTCCATGCCCTGTCCGGCGACTACTTCGGCTCCTGGGGCGACCCCAACGCGCCGGAGGTGGACTTCCACCACTGGTCGGCGATCCTGCGTTCGGTCTCCGGCTTCGAGATCTACCGCAAGGTCTACCGCAACGTGATCCGCCCCGATAAGGTGGCCGAGTTGCTGATCCTGCGGCCCGACATGCCGCGCTCGCTGGCCGCCTGCCTGAACGCGGTGGTGGCCAACCTCGACCTGGTCGCCAACGACCAGAGCCACGAAACCCGGCGCCGCGCCGGGCGCTTGCGCAGCGACCTGCAGTTCGGGCGCATCGACGAAATCCTCAGCGGCGGCCTGCATGCGTTTCTCGACCAGTTTCTCAACCGCGTCAACGACATCGGCGCGGGCATCAGCCGCGACTTCCTGGTGCAGAACTGACCCCGAGAGACTTGACCCCGACCCACTTGATCCCGAAAGACCACCGTGTCCATCCACGTCGCGCTGCACCATGTCACCCACTACCGCTACGACCGCCGCGTCGCCCTGGCGCCGCAAATCGTGCGCCTGCGCCCGGCGCCGCATTGCCGCACGCGCATCCTGTCCTACTCGCTGAACATCGAGCCGGCGGCGCATTTCATCAACTGGCAGCAAGACCCCTTTTCCAACCACCTGGCGCGCCTGGTCTTCACCGACAAGACCACCGAGTTCAAGGTCAGTGTCGACCTGGTGGCCGAGATGTCGGTCTACAACCCCTTCGACTTTTTCCTCGAGCCGCAGGCCGAGGTGTTCCCCTTCGGCTACGACGCCGAACAGGCCGAGGAGTTGGCACCGTACCTGGCCAGGGAGACCGCAAGCCAAGCGGCCACGCCGGCCTTCGCCGCGCTGCTCGCCAGCGTCGACCTCACGCCCCGGCGCACGATCGATTTCCTGGTCGGCCTGAACCAGCGCCTGCAACACGACGTGCGCTACCTGATCCGCATGGAGCCCGGGGTGCAGACGCCGGAACAGACGCTGAACTTGGCCAGCGGCTCCTGCCGCGACAGCGCCTGGCTGCTGGTGCAACTGCTACGCCATTTGGGGCTGGCCGCGCGTTTCGTCTCGGGCTACCTGGTGCAGCTCAAGCCCGACGTGATGGCGCTGGACGGCCCCAGCGGCAGCGAAGTCGACTTCACCGACCTGCATGCCTGGTGCGAGGTCTTCCTGCCCGGCGCCGGCTGGATCGGCCTGGACCCCACCTCGGGCCTGCTCGCCGGCGAGGGCCACATTCCGCTGGCCTGCACGCCGCGGCCGTCCAGCGCCGCGCCGATCAGCGGCGGCATCGACGATTGCGAAGTCAGCTTCAGCCACGAGATGGCGGTGCACCGCATCTGGGAGTCGCCACGGGTCACCCGGCCCTACAGCGACGCGCAATGGGCCAAGGTGCTCGCCTTGGGTGGCGCGGTGGACGAGGCCCTGGTGGCCGGCGACGTGCGCCTGACCATGGGCGGCGAGCCGACCTTCGTCGCCGCCGACGACCGCGAGGGCGCCGAATGGAACACCGAGGCGCTGGGGCCCACAAAGCGGATTCGCGCGCTTGGCCTGCTGCACCGCCTGCGCGAGCAGTACGGTGGCGGGGGCTTCATGCAATTCGGCCAGGGCAAGTGGTACCCCGGCGAGCAGCTGCCGCGCTGGGCGATGAGCATCTGCTGGCGCGCCGACGGCAAGCCCTGCTGGAACGACCCCGGTTTGTTCGCCGACGAGCGGCAGCCCCATGCCTACACCTCGGCCGATGCCAAGGCCTTCGTCCATGCGCTGGCCACGCGCCTGGGCGTCAGCGGCCAGCATATCCAGGCCGGCCACGAAGACGCCTGGTTCTACCAATGGCGCGAGCGGCGGCTGCCGGTGAATGTCGAGCCCTTCGATGCCCAGCTCGGCGACGCGATGGAACGTATGCGCCTGCGCCGTGTTTTCGGCCAGGGGCTGGCCCACGACGTCGGCTATGCGCTGCCGCTGAAGGTGAGCGAGGCCACGGGGCGGCCCGGCAACCACTGGCAGACCGGTGCCTGGCAGTTTCGCGACGAACGCATGGACCTGATCCCGGGCGACTCGCCGATGGGCTATCGCCTGCCGCTGGACTCGCTGCCCTGGGTCAAGGCGGCGGACTACCCGTACCACCTCGAGGCCGACCCGTTTGCGCCGCGCGCCGCGCTGAGTGACGCGCCGCGCGACGGTCCGCAGCTTGGGCCGAGTGGCTCGGCTCCCGGGCAGCCCGAAGGGCAAGCCAGGCCGGCCAGCGCGCCCCCTCGCGCGCTGCGGCTGAACGAGTCGGCCCACTGGGTCCTGCGCAGCGCCCTGGTGGTGGAGGTGCGCGACCCGCGCCGCGCCAACGGCGCCGAGGCCGAGGACCAGGCACAGGAGAGCCCCGGCGGCGTGCTCTATGTCTTCATGCCGCCGCTGCAGCATCTGGAGGATTTCCTCGAGCTGCTGGCCGCGGTCGAGGCCACGGCCGCGGCGCAGGGCGTGAAGATCGTGCTCGAAGGTTATCCGCCGCCGCGCGACCCGCGCCTGAAGCTGTTGCAGATCACCCCCGACCCCGGTGTCATCGAGGTCAACATCCACCCGGCGCACAACTGGGGCGAGCTGGTCGAGCACACCGAGTTTCTCTACGAAGCGGCGCGCACTTCGCGCCTGTCGAGCGAGAAGTTCATGCAGGACGGCAGGCACACCGGCACCGGTGGCGGCAACCACGTGGTGCTCGGCGGGGCCACGGCGGCCGATTCGCCATTCCTGCGCCGGCCCGACCTCTTGGCCAGCCTGCTCGCCTACTGGCACAACCATCCGGCGCTGAGCTACCTGTTCAGCGGCCTGTTCATCGGCCCGACCAGCCAGGCGCCGCGCATCGACGAGGCACGCAACGACCAGCTCTACGAACTCGAAGTGGCGCTCGCCCAGATTGCGCGCCACCGCGCCGTGGACGGCCAGGAACTGCCGCCCTGGCTGATAGACCGCACGCTGCGCAACATCCTCGTCGACCTCACCGGCAACACCCACCGCAGCGAGTTTTGCATCGACAAGCTGTACTCGCCCGACACCAGCACCGGGCGGCTCGGGCTGCTCGAGTTGCGCGCCTTCGAGATGCCGCCGCATGCGCGCATGAGCGTGGTGCAGCAGCTGTTGCTGCGCGCGCTGGTGGCGCGCTTCTGGAACGTGCCCTACCGCGGCGAGCTGGTGCGCTGGGGCACCGCGCTGCACGACCGCTTCATGCTGCCCAGCAGCCTCTGGGCCGACTTCGAAGACGTGGTCGAAGAGCTGTGCGAGGCCGGCTTCGCGTTCAAGCCCGAGTGGTTTGCGCCGCATTTCGAGTTCCGCTTCCCCAAGGTCGGCGAGTTGGACGCGCGGGGCGTGAAGCTCACCCTGCGCACTGCGCTGGAACCCTGGCATGTGCTGGGCGAGGAGGGCGCGTCCACCGGCACCGCACGCTATGTTGACTCGTCGCTCGAGCGCCTGGAGGTGCTGGTCAGCGGCCTGGTCGACCCGCGCCATGCGGTCAGCGTCAACGGTGTCGCGCTGCCGCTGCAGCCCACCGGCCGCGTCGGCGAGTTTGTTTGCGGCGTCCGCTACCGCGCCTGGCAGCCGCCGTCGGCATTGCACCCGACCATCGCTGTCCACGTGCCGCTGACCATCGACCTGGTCGACCGCTGGATGCAGCGCTCGCTCGCTGGCTGCCAGTACCACGTGGCGCACCCCGGGGGCTTGAGCCCCACGAGCTTTCCGGTCAACGCCTTCGAGGCCGAAAGCCGCCGCCTGGCGCGTTTCTTCACCATCGGCCACACCCCGGGGCCGATGCAACTCGAGCCCGCCGAGCACAGCCTGGAGTTCCCCTTCACGCTGGACTTGCGTCGGGCCTGACCTCCCGCCCGCGGCGCGCGCAGGGCATCATTGGCATATGCCGAGCCCGACCACTCCCGCGACCGTGCCAGCCCCAGCCCCCGCGCCGGTGCCCCCGGCCAGCGCCGCCGCTGCCGCCGCCGGGCTGGCCTTCGCCGCCGCGGCCGCGCGCCCGAGCAAGCCCGGCCACTACAACGAATGGCTCGGCGCTGCCGGCGCTGCGGGCGAACCGGCGGCGCGCTGGCAGGCCTTCTTCCGCAGCCTGGGCTCGGGCGGCTGGGCCGACCTGGAGCTGTGCCACCAGCGGGTGCAGCACCGCGTGCGCGAGGACGGCGCGAGCTACAACGTCTACGACGAGAAGGGCGACGGCAGCCGGCCCTGGCCACTGGAGCTGCTGCCGTTGATCCTGGAGGCCGACGAATGGTCGGTGGTGGAACATGGCGTGCTGCAACGCGCGCGCCTGCTCGAGGCCACGCTGGCCGACCTGTACGGCCCGCAAACCCTGCTCCGCGACGCGCTGCTGCCGGCCTCGCTGGTGTTCGCGCACCCGCAGTACCTGCGCGCGGTGCACGACCTCAAGCCGCTGGGCGGCACCCACTTGCACATCGTCGCCTTTGATCTCGCGCGCGCGCCCAACGGTGGCTTCAGCGTGCTCGGGCAGCGGGTGCAGGCGCCTTCGGGCCTGGGCTACCTGCTGGAAAACCGGCTCATCATCGGCCCGCAATTTCACGCCGCCTTTGCCGCACTGCGGGTGCAGCGCCTGGCCGCCACCTTTCGTTCGCTGCTCGACGGCCTGATGCGTGCCAGCCCGGCCGGCGCACGCAGCCGCATCGTGCTGCTGACGCCGGGGCCGCACAACGAGACCTACTTCGAGCAGGTGTTCCTGGCGCGCTACCTGGGGGTGGTGCTGGTCGAGGGCAGCGACCTCACCGTGCGCTCCAACCGCCTGTACCTGAAGACCTTGCACGGGCTGGAGCAGGTGCATGTGGTGTTGCGCCGCGTCGACGACGAGTGGCTCGACCCGCTGGAGCTGCGCGCCGACTCGACACTCGGTGTGCCCGGCCTGCTGCAGGCGCTGCGAGCCGGCGAGGTGGTGATGGCCAACGCGCCCGGTGTCGGTTTCCTCGAGAGCCCGGGCCTGAGCGCGTTCTGGCCGGGGGTGGCCGAGCGGGTGCTGGGCGAGGAACTGCTGTTGCCGGCGGCCACCAGCTGGTGGTGCGGCGAGGCGGCGGTGTGGGCCGAGCAGCGCGGGCGCCTGGCCGAGTTCGTGGTAGCGCCCACCTTCCCAGACGGCGGCTTCGGCCCGACGGTGGCGGCCACCCTCTCGAGCGACGAGCTGGACGCCCTGGCTCAACGCATCGACGCCGACCCGGCGGCCTACACCCTGCAAGCGCCGGTGCAGCCCTCGCAGACGCCGGTCTGGGTCGACGGCGAGTTGCGCCCGCGTGTCGCGGTGATGCGCGTCTTCGCGCTGGCCGACGGCAGCGGCGGCTGGCGTGTGCTGCCCGGCGCGCTGACGCGGGTGGCCGGGCTCGGCGATGGCGCGCACGACCCGTGGTTGTCGATGCAGCACGGCAGCGCCAGCATCGACACCTGGGTGGTGGCGCGCGGCGCGGTGGACGCCACCACGCTGCTGCCGCAGCCGCTCACCGCGCAGGAGCTGCAGGGCTGGCACCGCAGCGTGAGCAGCCGCTCGGCGGAAAACCTGTTCTGGCTCGGTCGCTATACCGAGCGCGCCGAAAACGCGGTGCGCCTGGCGCGCCTGACGCTGGAGGCGCTGCCCGATGCCAGCCCACCGGGGATGTTGCTGCTCGACCAGCTGGCGCACTGGCATGGGCTGGTCGAGGCCGACGTGCCGGCGCCTGGGCTGTCGGCGAACGCGGCGCGCGGCTTCGAGCAGGCGTTGGTGCAGGGCCTGGGCGCCGGCCCCTTGGCCAGCGGCGTGGCCGGCAACCTGCGCAGCCTGCGCGCTTGCGCCCAGGTGCTGCGCGAGCGCTTGTCGCCCGAGCACTGGAAGCTAATCCACGAAGTCGACGCCAATTTCGAGCAACACCTGGCCGATGCGCTGCGCGCCAGCGCGGGCCAAGCCGCCACGCCCGACGTGATGGGCGTGCTGGCCCGCGCGGCGACGCACCTGTGTGCCATTACCGGCGCGCAAACCGACCGCATGACCCGCGACGACGGTTGGCGTTTGCTCTCGGTGGGCCGCCAGATCGAGCGCCTGGGCATGCTGTCGCACGCGCTGGCGCTCGGCTTCGAACTCGGGGTTCACGAGGCCGACGACGGCTTTGCGCTCCTGCTCGGTCTGTTCGACAGTGTCATCACCTACCGTGCCCAGTTCCAGGCCCGCCGCGAGGTGCTTCCCTTGCTGCACCTGCTGGTCTACGACACCGACAATCCGCGCTCGCTGGCCTGGGTCGAGCGCACGATGCGCGAGCGCCTGCGCAAGCTGGCGCGCCATGACGCAGCCTGGGCGCAGGCGGCAACGGCCGACCTGCCCGCCCCCGAAAACTGGTCGCTGGCCGAACTGGCCCAACGCGACGAGCAGGGCCGCCACGGCACGCTGGTGGCCGCGCTGCGGCAAAGCAGCAGCCATGCGCAACGCTTGTCCGACGAAATCGGCCGCCACCTCTTTGCCCATGTGGTCGGGCCGGACCGGACGGTGTGGCAATGAGACATCCGGGGTCAACCTCCCTTGCCTGGGGCGAGCTTTTGAGCGCCACCTCCCAAGGCGCTCGCTTCCTCGGGGGGACCGGCGCGAAGCGGCGTTGGGGGCCTGAATGAACACGAGACACTTGGCAGTGCGCCACGAGACACGCTACGACTACGACGCGCCGACCGAAGTGGCGCACCACAGCGCGTGGCTCAAACCGCGCGACACGCCGTGGCAACAGGTGTCGAACTGGCGCCTGGAGATCGACCCCGAGCCCGATGGCGTGCTGCAGGAAAGCCTCGACGCTTTCGGCAACTGGCGCCATGGCTTCAGCCACTCGCGGGTGCACGAACAATTGACCGTGGTCTCGCGCTTCCAGGTGGCGCTGGCGCCACCGCCGGCCTTCGGCCCGGGCCCGATCGACCCCAGCCCGCCCTGGCAGCAGGTGGCTCAGGCCTTGAGTTATCAGTCCGGCGTGCGGCAGCCCGACGCCGTGGCCTTTGTGCTCGGCACGCCGTTCGCACCCCGGGACACGCGCCTGGCCGCCTTCGGCCACGGCCTGTTCACGCCCGGGCGGCCGCTGCGCGAGCTGGCGCTGGACTTGATGGCACGGGTGCACCAGCGCATGGCCTATGTGCCCAACGCCACCGACGCGTCAACCAGCGCGCCGCAAGCGCTGGCGCAGGGCTGCGGCGTGTGCCAGGACTTTGCCCACCTGATGATCGGCACCTTGCGCTCGCATGGCCTGGCCGCACGTTATGTCAGCGGCTATTTGCTCACCCACCCGCTGCCCGGCCAGCCGCGCCTGGTGGGTGCCGACGCCAGCCATGCCTGGGTAGCGGTGTGGTGCCCGGTGCAGGGCTGGCTGGCGCTGGACCCGACCAACAACGTCGTCGCCGGCCAGGACCATGTCACCCTGGCCTGGGGCCGCGACTATGGCGACGTGGCACCGCTGCGCGGCGTCATCCGCGGCGGCGGCAAGGCGCCGCCCACGGTGGCCGTGACGGTCAGGCCGCTGGAGCTGCCCGGCCCCGACACCACGCCACGGTAACGCCACGGTAACGCCACGGTAACGCCGCCGTGACGCCGCCGTATCGCTGCGGTCATGCGCCGGGCGCCTCGAATTACCACTCCAGCGATGTGACCTTCGGCAGCAAGCCGGGTCAGCGCATGATGGTCATTGCCGCGCAGGCCAGCGAGCCACCCTGCGCGTCCTCGGCGGGGAAATTCATGCAGGCTTGCCGGAGGGGCACGGACTTCAAGCGCGACCTGTGCGCCGACATCCACGGCTTCAGCCCGCACGCCGCCGCGCGCTGCGGTGCCGACGACCGCCAGGCGCTGAAGCCGCTGTGCCACTACATCACCCTAAGAACCGCAGTTGACCCCCTGCGGACCCCGGGAAAGCCAGCACTGGCACGGGTTTGATGGCATTTGGCAAACTCACCCGATGGGTGAAGTCATCGAGCAGAAGAAAACTGTGTTGGCG
>JAYSVE010000458.1:0-3993 GCA_043718725.1 Methylibium sp. | reverse complement strand
GCTCAGGCGCAGGGCGTCGGCGCCGAGGTTTTCTTGCAGGTGCGCCAGGCGGGTCGTGCCCGGGATCGGCACGATGTGCTCGCCCTGCGCCAGCAGCCAGGCCAGCGCCAACTGCACCATGCTGCAACCGGCGTCGTCGGCGATCGGCTGCAGGCCGTCGAGCAAACGCAGGTTCGCGGCGTTGTGGGCAGGCTCGAAGCGCGGCATGCCGCGGCGGATGTCCTTGGGGTCCAGCGTCGTCACGTCGCGCAACGCGCCGGTCAGGAACGCCCGCCCGGTGGGACTGAAGGCCACCAGCGTCGCGCCGATGTCCCGGCAGGCTTGGAGCACCGCGATCTCTGGGTTGCGCGTCCACAGCGAATACTCGGTCTGCACCGCGCTGATCGGGTGCACGGCATGGGCACGCCGCAGCGTGGCGGCCGACACTTCCGACAAGCCCAGCGCGCGCACCATGCCGCGCCGCACCAGGTCGGACATGGCGCCGACGCTGTCTTCGATCGGCACCTGCTTGTCCCAGCGGTGCAGGTAGTACAGGTCGATCACGTCGGTCTGCAGCCGGCGCAGGCTCATCTCGCAATCGCGCCGTATCGATTCGGGTCGGCCGTCGATGACGCGCTTGATGCCGTCGGCGAAGGCCACCCCCGTCATGCCGCCCTTGCTGGCCAGCGTGAACTTCTGGCGATGCGGCTTGAGGACGCGTCCGAGCAGCGTTTCGTTGGCTCCGAAGCCGTACAGCGCGGCGCTGTCGAACATCGTGACGCCCTGGTCCAGCGCACTCAACAGCAGCCGCTCGGCGACCTCGGGCTCCGGCGGCGCGCCGTAGGCATGGCTCAGGTTCATGCAGCCAAGGCTGATGGCGGAGACTTTGAACGGGCCGAGGGGGCGTTGCCGCATGCTGTGGTCGATGTTCAAGTTCTCAAGTGCGCTGCGCCAACTGGGCTTCCAACCTGTCCAGCACCCGATAACAGGCCAGCACGCTGGCCACGCTGGAATTCGGCTCGCGGCCTTCGCGGATGGCGGCGAAGAACTCGCGGTCTTGCAGTTCGATGCCGTTCATCGACACCGCCACCTTGGACACATCGATCTTCTCGTCCTTGCCGTTGAACAGGTCGTCGTAGCGCGCCAGGTAGGTGGCGCTGTCGCCGATGTAGCGGAAGAAGGTGCCCAGCGGGCCGTCGTTGTTGAAGCTCAGGCTCAGCGTGCAGATCGCGCCGGTGCTGCTCTTGAGCTGGATGCTCATGTCCATCGCGATGCCCAGGCCCGGATGGATGGGCCCTTGCACCGCGTTCGCCTGGACGATCTCACCGCCGGTCTGGTACGCGAACAAGTCGACGGTGTGGGCCGCGTGGTGCCACAGCAGGTGGTCGGTCCAACTGCGCGCCTGGCCCAGCGCGTTCATGTTGCTGCGGCGGAAGAAATAGGTCTGCACATCCAGTTGCTGGATGTTGAACGCGCCTGCCTGGATTTTGTGGTGCACGAACTGGTGGCTGGGGTTGAAGCGGCGGGTGTGGCCGCACATCGCGACCAGCCCGGTCTGCCTTTGCAGCGCCACAACGCCTTCAGCCCCGGCCAGCGTGTCGGCCAGCGGGATCTCCACCTGCACATGCTTACCGGCCTTCAGGCAGGCGATCGATTGCTCGGCGTGCATCTGCGTGGGCGTGCACAGGATCACCGCGTCAACTTCGGGCAGCGCCAGGCTGTCGGCCAGGTTCGTCGTCACATGGGCAATGCCGTACTTCGCCGCGGTCTCCTTGGTCTTTTCGAGTTCGCGGCTGACCAGCGAAACCACTTCGACGGCGTCGATCAATTGGCAGGCATCGAGGTGCTTGATGCCGAACGCGCCGGCGCCCGCCAGCGCCACCTTGAGGGTCTTCATGTGTTCTCCAGAATCAGGTGGCCGACGGCCGTGTTGGACGCGGGCACGTGATAGAAGCGGTGCTTCACGCGCGGTGCGTTGTCGCTCATCGCGCCGCGCGCGATCAACCACATCACCAGCTCGATGCCTTCGGAGCCGGCCTCGCGCACATAGTCGATGTGCGGCTTGCGCGACAGGGCTTCGGGGTCGGCGATCAACTGGTCCAGAAACGCGTTGTCGAACTCGCGGTTGATCAGCCCGGCGCGCGGCCCCTGCAACTGGTGGCTCATGCCGCCGGTGCCCCAGACCTGCACGTTCAATGCTGGGTCGAACGATTCGATCGCGGTGCGGATCGCCCGGCCGAGCAGGTGGCAGCGCCGGCCCGAGGGCACGGGGTACTGCACCACGTTGACGGCGAACGGGATCACCGGGCAAGGCCAGGCCTGCGGCTGGCCGCACATCAGTGACAGCGGCACCGTCAGGCCATGGTCCACGTCCATCTTGTTGACGATGGTCAGGTCGAAGTCCTGCTGGATCACCGACTGGGCGATGTGAGCCGCCAGCTCCGGGTGGCCAATCACCGTGGGCACCGGGCGCGGGCCCCAGCCTTCGTCGGCGGGGGTGAACTTGGCCGCGGTGCCGATTGCAAAGGTCGGGATCATGTCCAGGCTGAAGGCCGTGGCGTGGTCGTTGAAGACCAGAAAGATCACGTCCGGCGGGTTCTCCTTCAGCCAATGCTTGGAGTATTCGTAGCCCTTGAAGACCGGTTGCCAGTACGGCTCGGCGGTCTTGCCCAGGTCGAGTGCCGCGCCGATGGCCGGCACATGCGAGGTGAAGACAGAGGCGGTGATCCTGGCCATGTTCAAGCTGTCCCGGGTTTGCCGGCCGCGCCCTGCGGCTGGCGATGCGCCTGGGCGTCGCCGTCTTCGCCGATGTGGCGGTTGCCTTCGACCGAGCGCCCACCGGCGATCATCATGTTGCGGTACTCGTCTTCGGTCATGCCGGTCATGCTGCCCGCCATTTGCTGGAAGCTCCGGCCGTCGGTGGCGCCGATCTTGGCCAGGAAGTAGATGTTTCCGCCCAGCGCGATGCAGCGGTTCAGGTCGCGCGCCAGCACGGCCTGCTTCTGGTCTTCGGTCATCGGCCAGGCGTCGAGGCAGGCGCGCTCGTTGGCCTTGAAGCGGCTGCGGTTCTCGGCCTTCATCAGCGACATGCAGAACTGGTTCAAGTGGTAGCCCTTGCGCGATTGTTCGGCGTCGAAGACCGTCGTGCCGGGCACGTCGAGATAAGGTTTGTCCAGGGCCATCAGCGGACTCTCCTCAACGGGTGCACTCGAAACTCGCGGCCTGCGCGGCGTCGCCGCCCTTAAAGCGCGGAAAGCCGGGCCATTCGCACAGCGGTCGCGCCCGCGTTACCGGGAACGGTGCGGCGACGGTCTGCTCGACCAGCTGCAGGCCGGCCGGGGGCTTGGCGCGCTCGACCCAGTCGACCAGGGCCGACAGCATGTCGACGTTGGCCGGCGCGCCGCTGCCGACATGGTCGACCCCCGGTGCGGTGTACAGGCGCAGGAACGTCTGCGCCGTGGCCGGGCCCAACTTGGCCACCACAGCCTCGTAGTAATTGATGCCGACATACGGGCTCTGGGCATAGTCGGCCATGTTCTCCAGCAGCAGCAGCTTGCCGCCGCGGGCGTGGAAGGCGCTCAGGTCGGGGTTGGTCGAGTCCATCAGCGCCGACACGTCGCGCACCCGGCCGAAATAGTCCTCGGGCCGGTAGCGGCGCACGTCGAGGCCCGGGTCGCGGGCGTAAAAGTATTGGATCGCGCCGCTGCCGTAGGTCCAGGCGATGGCGTTGGTGGCGGCCGGCGGCTGGGTCGGCGCGCTGGCGCCCAGCCACCAGGCGCTCCAGCCACCGGTGGGGCCGAAGGCCGGTGTGGCTTCGCCAGAGACGCCCCAGCCGGGGTATTCGGTCACGCCATTGGCGAGCGCAAACGCGAACTTGTAGGGCGCATGCAGGGTCTGCACGGCGCGCAGTTGCAAGTCGCTCAGGCAGTTGTCGCCGGCCGTGCCGGCGGGGCAGCGCAGGCTCGCCGGGTCGAAGCGCTTCTTGCAACCGACCGCGTCGGAGACGATGCCGTC
>JAYSVE010000457.1:0-3994 GCA_043718725.1 Methylibium sp. | reverse complement strand
CAAATCAACCGCCAACAGCTCGACACCGCACGCACCTTGGGCGTGTCCACGGAGCGTGTCTTTCCGCTGTCCGCGCGACAGGCGCTCGCCGCCCGTGTCTCCGGCAACACCCAAGCATTGCAGGGCAGTCGCCTGCTCGATCTGGAAGCTGCGTTGGGCACCCAACTGTTGCCACAACGTCGGGAGGTTCTGGAGCGCATGGTGCTGAGCGCCGCCGAGCAGGTCGAGACCCACATGGCGCGGCGCCTTGGCGATGGCCGGCGCCAGCTTGCCGAGCAACTGCTTGAGTTGCGTGGCCTGCGTGGCAAGAGTGGCGCCAGGCTGGAGCTGATGCTCAAGCGCATTGATGCCGAAACCGAAGAGTTCGAACAATGCACCTCCCGATTGCAGGCCATGCGTTCGGTGCACAGCCGCATTCTCAAGGAGTTGTTGATCGGGCTGTCCACCGACCGACTCAATGACGAGGTGGCGCAGATGGAAGCGGCCATGCATGCCTCGTTCCTGAACCTGGGTGCGAAGAAGGCGTTCGTGGCCTTGTGCCAACGGCTCCAGGGCTTGTTGACCTTGGCCAAACAACGCGGCGTCGAGACGCGCGAGATGCTCGGGGTTTCGTTCGGCCGAATGAACGCCGAGTTCGGCTTCAGCCTGGCTCTGACCCAGGGACCGGACCTGGATCGTTTCGAGCGTGAGCTCGAGTTGATCGAGCGCAACTACGTGCAGTATCTTGTGCCGACCCAGGCCTTGCGTCTGGCCAGTCCGAAGTTCATGGACCAGTTCCGCCGCATGCTCGTGTCGCGGCTGCGCGTGGTGTTCGAAAACGCCAGCGGCGAGGTCGAGTTGTGGAACAAGACCGCATCGGCTCAGGTCGATTCGCAGTTGCGCGAGAGACGGCGCACGTTTCGGCACCGGCGCGAAGCGCTGGAGCGGGTGCAGTCGGCGGCCGGCGATCTCGAACAGCGCATCGGTGAGCTTGAGGCGCAAGATCAACGCTCGCAGCTTCTGCTGGCGCGCGCCGGTGAGTTTGTCGAGGCGATGCGCGAGCATGCCTGTGCCGCGCCGATGGAGTCGCACGACCCCGCGGGTTCGGTCGACCTCGATCTCGGTGTTGAGCCATCCGCGCAGCCGTCCCGGCTTCAATTCGCCCAGGCCTGAGGCTGAGACAATGGCGGGTTGAAAGTCCCGCCCAATTTCTCCTCTCGCATCATCGGTTGGCAGCGCACCCATGGACGCCACGCGCTGCCATGGCAAGGCACCCGCGACCCCTATCGCGTCTGGCTCTCCGAGGTCATGCTGCAGCAGACCCAGGTCGCCACGGTGCGGGCCTACTACGATCGGTTTCTGCAATCCTTCCCGACGGTGGCGGCGTTGGCCGCCGCGCCGCTCGACGATGTGCTGGCCCTTTGGAGCGGGCTGGGCTATTACAGCCGCGCGCGCAACCTGCACCGCTGCGCCCAGGTCGTGGTGGCCGAGCACGCGGGCAGGTTTCCGTCGACCAGCCTGGCGCTGGCCAGCTTGCCAGGCATCGGCCGCTCCACGGCGGCGGCGATCGCGGCGTTTTGCTTCGGTGAACGGGTGGCCATCCTGGATGGCAATGTCAAGCGCGTATTGACGCGGGTCCTGGGTTTCGACGGTGACCTGGCCGAGACGGCTTCGGAGCGTGAACTCTGGGCCTTGGCAGGCAGCTTGTTGCCCGTGGCTGGCATTGAGGCCTACACCCAGGGACTGATGGACCTGGGCGCGGGCGTGTGCCTGGCGCGCGCGCCCCTGTGTGCCGCCTGTCCCGTCATGGCGCTTTGCCGGGCCGCGCGCGATTCGCAGCAGAGCCGCTACCCGGTCAAGACGCGCAAACTCAAGCGCGGCCGGCGCGAGCATGTCTGGTTGTGGTTGCAATGGCGCCGCCTGGTGTGGTTGCAAAAGCGTCCACCGACGGGCGTCTGGGCCGGCCTGTGGAGCTTGCCCGAGTACGACACGCGTCCGGCCTTCGAGCAGGCCGCCGCCGCATGGCCCGGCGCTGCGGAGCCACTGCCCAGCTTCACCCACACGCTGACCCATCTGGATTGGACGCTGCATCCGGTGCGCTGGAGCCTGCCGCCCCGGACGGAGCCCGCACGCATCGAAGCGCTGGTGCGGGCCTGGCCGACGGGCCGCTGGTTCAGCATCGACGAAGCGCTGTCCAGCGGTCTGCCGGCGCCATTGCGCAAATTGCTGACGTCTTGATCGTCTCCAGGCCGGCGCGCGCGGTCGCGGTAGAGGCGCTCCATCAAGTCGGGAACGGCGCTTCGATTCCCCAGAGCCGCGGATCAGTCGCGAGCGTCGAGTTCGCGGTGGCGGATCAAGGTGGCCACCCGGCCGCCGAAGCGATAGGCCAGGGTCTCGACGAAATAGACCGAACGGTGCTGCCCGCCGGTGCAGCCGATCGCCACCGTGAGGTAGCTGCGCTGGTCGTCCTCGAACGCCGGCAGCCAGCGCGACAGGAACGCGTCGAGCTGGGCCATCATTTCGCCCACATCCGGCTGGGCTTGCAGGTACAGGGCCACGCCCTCGTCGCGACCGGTCAGCGGCCGCAGCTCGCGGACGTAGTAAGGGTTGGGCAGCACGCGCACGTCGAACACATAGTCCGCGTCGAGCGGAACACCGTGCTTGAAGGCAAAGCTTTCGAACACCAGCGTCAGCCGGTTGTCCTCGGCGCGCACCAGGTCACGCATCCAGATGCGCAACTGCGCCGGGTGCAACTGGCTGGTGTCGATGACGGTGGAGACTTCGCGCAGTTCGGCCAGCAACTCGCGTTCGAGCTCGATCGCGTCGATCAGCCCGCGCCGGCTGTCGGTGGCGCGGTCTTCGCGGCGACGCGTTTGCAACACTTCGCCGAGTTCGTCCGACAGCGGGTGCGGCCGACGCGTTTCAGAGAAGCGCCGCACCAGCGCGTCGGTGCTGGCATCCAGGAACAGCGCGCGCACGGTCATGCCTTCACGGCGCAGTTGCTTGATGAGCGGCAGCAAGCACGGCAGCGAGCCGGCGCTGCGCACGTCCACGGCGATCGCCACCCGGCGGTGCGAGCGCTGATGCTCGAGCTTCAAGAAGGCCGGCAACAATTCGGGGGGCAGGTTGTCGACGCAAAAAAAGCCGGCGTCCTCCAGCGCATGCAAGGCCACCGATTTCCCGGAACCGGAAATGCCGGTGACCAGCACGACCTCGCGCAACCCGGTGGCCTCGGCCGGGTTGTCGCCGGCGCTGTCGAACCCGGCGTCGCCCGTGTCGTACGGGACGGGCGAGGTGTCGTCGGTCGAATTGACGGGGCTCATCAGTCAACCTCCGTGCTGCGCACTGCGGTATTCGCCTTGGGGTTCACGAAGTGGGCCCCTTCGTGGCCCATGGCGGCCCGGCGGTCTCATGGGCGCTTCTTTCCCCGGACGGGGGACAAGGTTTCCGAGCCGACCGACAGCATCTCCTGCGCGTGTGCCAGCGTGGTGCCCGACAGCCGCTCGCCACCCAGCATGCGCGCCACTTCGGCCACGCGGGCTTCGCCGGCGACGCTGGCGACCGCGCTGCGCGTCGAACCGGCGTGGCTCAATTTGGAGACGACGAAATGGTGGTCGGCGCAGGCCGCCACCTGCGGCAGGTGGGTCACCGCCAGGACCTGGCGGTCGCGCCCGAGCTGCTTCATCAGGCGGCCCACGGTCTCGGCCACGGCACCGCCGACACCCGCATCGATTTCATCGAAGATCAACGTGCCCGCCTGGCCCAACTGGCTGGTGGTCACCGCAATGGCCAGCGCAATGCGCGACAGCTCCCCCCCCGAGGCCACCTTGGCCAGCGGTCGGGGGGTGCTGCCCACATGCGCCGCCACCAGAAACTCGATCGATTCCAGACCGTACGACTGCGGCGCCGCATGCTCTGTCAACGCCACCTCGAAGCGGCCGCCACCCATGCCCAGTTGCTGCATCGCCTGGGTGACGGTCGCCGCCAGCCTGGGCGCGGCCGCGCGCCGCAGCCG
>JAYSVE010000456.1:0-3995 GCA_043718725.1 Methylibium sp. | reverse complement strand
AGTCTTGCCACCCGCAAGCCGACATCGCCGCAACCGACGATGAGCAGACCGGGCCGATTGAAGCGTGAAGTGGTGCTGAAGCCGAGGGGCATCTGGGTGCGGGCAGAATCACCCTCCAGTTTACGAGCCTCCCCCAGAATGCCCTTCAATGCCACCGTGCAGCCCAGCGGCCGCAGTTTCAGCGTCGAACGCGACGAACCCGTCTTGCAGGCCGCGATCCGCCAGGGCGTGGGCCTGCCCTATGGTTGCAAGGACGGCGCCTGCGGCTCCTGCAAGAGCCGCCTGCTGGAAGGCCGCGTGGTCCATGGCGTGCACCAGGCCAAGGCCCTCAGCGCCGATGAAGAAGCGGCCGGCTTCATGCTCACCTGCTGCGCGGTGCCGCGCACCGACGTCGTGATCGAGGCGCGCAGCGTGCCCGGCGCCGGGCAGTTCGCGGTGCGCAAGATGCCCAGCCGCGTGCTCGGCATCACCCGACCGGCGCCCGATGTGGTGCTGCTGATGATGCAATTGCCCGCCAACGACCCGCTGCGTTTTCACGCCGGGCAGTACGTCGAATTCATTCTGCGTGACGGCACGCGGCGCAGCTATTCGATGGCCAATGCGCCGCACACCCAGACTGAAAAGCCGGTGATCGAACTGCACCTGCGCCACATGCCGGGCGGCAAGTTCACCGACCATGTGTTCGGCGCCATGAAGGAGAAGGACATCCTGCGCATTGAAGGCCCGTTCGGCAGTTTCTTCCTGCGCGAAGACTCCGACAAACCCATCGTGCTGCTGGCCTCGGGAACGGGCTTTGCACCGATCAAGGCGATCATCGAACACATGCAGTTCACGGGCCTCACGCGGCCGACGGCCCTGTACTGGGGCTGCCGAAGCAAGGCCGATCTGTACTTGCACGATTGGGCGCTCGCGGCGGCGGAAGGCATGCCCCACCTGCGCTATGTGCCGGTGCTGTCGGAGCCCCGCCCCGAAGACGCCTGGTCCGGCCGCACGGGCCTGGTGCACCGCGCCGTCATGGCCGATCTGCCCGACCTGTCCGGCCACCAGGTCTACGCTTGCGGCGCACCGATCATGGTCGAGTCGGCGCAGCGCGACTTTGTCTCTGAGTGCGGGTTGCCGGCGGACGAGTTCTACGCCGATTCCTTCACCTCCGAAGCCGACAAGCATTGAGATCCCGATCAACCGCCGCCTGGCGCGTGGTTCAGTCGCCGCCGCGTCGATGACAATCCGGAGTCTCGCGTCGATGCCCGGCTCGCCGCAACAGTTCGGCGACTTTGTCAGGGCCGAACACGCGAATTACCAGCGCGGGGTCGCGGCCAGGGGGGCGCGCCTGGCGTGGTCACGTGAACCCGACCCCGGCCACTACGGCTGGCAGAGGTCGGCGAAGAGCTTCGCGGCCATGTCGGTCGCCTGGCCTTGGACGAGTTCGGTGTAGGCGGCCTGCAGGTCCGATCCGGCATAGGAGTCCTCGCGCGAGATCTGGCTCGATACGGTTCGCCCTTGAGCCGAAGCCAGCGTGATCGCAGCGTTGACCGACACCTCGTTCAGCGCCAGCCGCCGGTTGGCGTTTGCCTGGGACGTGACGGTGCCTTGCACCACGTAGTCGACGGCACCGCTGGCCAGGACGCGCAGGCCCGCTTGGCGCAGGCGCTCGCCAAGCGCGACGCTGAACAAGCCGCCGAGTGAAGCGCCGGCCGGCTGGTTCTCGACCAGTTGCAGGCGCACCCGCGCATTGCGGCGCGACGCGCCGCAAGGTGTTGACGCGATCCCCTGCGTGAACGCCTGCAGCCGACCTTCGGGTGTGGCGCGCGCCATCTTTTCTTCCGCGGCGGAAAACGAGAAGCCGGCCTCCGAGCGGGGTTGCGACGGCGGCGCCGCCGCAACGGCCTGGATCCCGGCATCGGCCAACGCCCGCGCCTGCTGCACATAGCGGCCATTGGGAAACTTCTCGATGTAGCTGCGGTACGCCGCCGGGCTGTTCGACTGGATGATCAGCGCCCACAGTTCGTTCTCGACAGCAGCGCTGCCGGTCGCGGGCGGCGAGGCGGCGCCCCCTGCCGGCGTGAAATAGAAGTCACCCTCCAGCGAGGTGCTTTCCCACGGAATCTGCCGACCCGACGAGTCCTGCTTGACGGCCACCCGAGTGCGCTTGAAAACGTCTTCGACCTTGAGCCCGGGCGTCGCCATGTTCCTCAAAAGGTGGCCGGTGTACAGGCCGTTCGAGCCCGACCCGTCGGCGGCCTCGGCGCCCGGTGCGGTCGCAAAGGCCACGATCGATCCGGTGGGCGCGTCCATTTGCGCCAGGCCGGTGATCGTCGCGCGCGATGCGCGGGCAAACGGGTTGTTGCGGCAGGCGTCGAGAATCACGATGTTGAGCGGGTTCTTCGCCGCTTCCATCTTCTCGAGCACGAGACCGACGTCGAAGGCCTTGTAAGGCACCTCGTCCTCGCGTTCGATGAGGGCGTCCACCGGGATCAGGAAGTTGCGGCCCTTCACCTGCACGCCGTGGCCGGCGTAGTAAAACAGACCCACGCCGCCCTGCAAGGCATCACCGAACTGGCGCACTGCGTCGAACATCTGCTTCTGCGTGGCGTTCTGCAGGTCGATGACCTTGAAGCCAAGCTTGCCCAAGGCGTCGGCCACGGCACGGGCATCGCTCAACGGGTTTTTCAATGGCGTCGTGCGGTAACCGGCGTTGCCGATGACCAGCGCCACGCGCGGACCAGCGTCTAGCGTGGCGGCGTTCGAGACGCTCGCGAAGGCGGCCGCGAGAAGCAGCGTCAAAAATGCACTGGCAATCAGGCGAATGGCTTGCGCCGCAACCCACCTGGCTTCATTTGTATTTGGCATCGATTTCGGCCACGCTTTTCTGCACGAGGCGCTGCACCAGCGAGTCCAGGCCCAGTTGGCCGCTCGCGCTCTTGGACACGCCCAGCACAGTCGTCGCCGTCTTGCCCGATTCCATTTTTTCCTCGACGTAGCCGTTGGCCACCTGCTCGGTGGTGTTGGCGTCGATGATCTTGTAGCGCAGGCCGATCACCCAGACCTTGGCCGCCTCGTTGGTGCGCACCGAGTCGACACCCACGGCGCCGGCCTGGCCGGCCTTGGTGCTGCCACCAAAGATGTTGATGAGCCGGGCGGCCGCGCCGCCGTCAAAACCGCTCGCCGCTTCGGCAACCGGTTCAGCCTTGAGCACGTCGAACTTCACCACCCAGCGCGTTGTCTGCAGCTTGCCTTTCTGGAACGCCTGTTGCGCCTGCTTGGGGTCCCCGATGTTGTAGGCGAGTTCGATTTCGCGCTGCAGCGGCCCCAGTGCCGTGCGCTCAAGCACCGTGAAGTTGGCGCGCGTCAACTCAAGCTCACCGAAGTCGGCGATGTTGTTCGATGAAACCTGCCTCTGGAAGGTGGCGTTGCTGCTCTTGATGTCGCCAGGCAGAACGATGATGCGCGGCCCTTTTTTCGCCACGTTGGCGTAATTCACCGGCTTGTTGGTTGCCGCGTCCGCGCGCTCGTTGACCTGCTGCGACAGCGACGAGCCGGCAAGCGGTGACGGATTGCCTTCCGAACTTGGCCGCACCCCGCCGCCAGACCCGCAAGCGCCCAGCCAGAGCACGACACCCAGAACCCACAGACAGCCTGGCGGCGATATCCCCGGCGAGCGCAGGCGTGCATGCATGGCAAGTGGTCCTCGACGCGCGCCGAATGGACGCTTTTCGACAGCGTCCGACGCTTGGATTGGCGATACTCCGACATTAGGAAGCACGCCCACCGCACAACAAGTGACCAAAGTGAATGCGTCGCCCGGGGAAATCCTCCGAACGTCAATCCGGGACGGGCGTCAACGCCGCGCCGAATACTCCGAGAAGATCCCCAGCGTCACCTCGCGGCGCGCGTCCAGCAGGCCGACGCCGGCCAGCGTGCGCAGCACTGCCTCGGGCGGCGCGCAGGCCTCGATCGTGTCCCAGTAGTAGCGCCAGATCATCGGCGTGCTGGCC
>JAYSVE010000455.1:0-3995 GCA_043718725.1 Methylibium sp. | reverse complement strand
AGCCGCCCGAGTGGCTGTCGGGCGGGTTCAGGTTGGGTGAGTTGATGTCCTATCCGTGGTACCGCGTGTTCGCGTCGGTCGCGTGTGTGGTCGTCGCGCTGGGGCTGTACTTCGTCGTCAACCGCACCCGGCTGGGCATGATGATCCGCGCCGGCGCGAGCAACCGCGACATGGTGCGTGGGCTGGGCATCGACATCCGGCTGCTGTACCGGGTGGTGTTCGCCGGCGGTGTCGCGCTGGCCGCGCTGGCCGGCATGATCGCCGCGCCGCTGTCGTCGGTGTACCCGGGCATGGGCGGCGGTGTGTTGATCATCTGCTTCGTGGTGGTGGTGATCGGCGGCATCGGCTCGATCACCGGGGCGCTGGTGGCCTCGCTCCTGGTGGGTTTTGTCGACACTTTCGGCAAGGTGTTCTTCGCCGAGTACAGCGGCGTCGGCGTGTACCTGCTGATGGCGGTGATCCTGGTCTGGCGGCCCGAGGGACTGATGAAGCGGGGCTATTGAGGTGGGCCGCGCCTGGGGGGTCCCGAGCGGGGTTGCGGTGCTGCTGGCGGCATTGCCCGCGGTGCTGTCGCCCTACCACCTGGAGTTGGTGGCCAAGATCGCCATCTACGCAATCTTTGCGCTGAGCCTGGAGTTGCTGGTCGGCGCCACCGGCCTGGTGAGCCTGGGGCACGCGGCGTTCCTGGGCATCGGCGCCTATGTCACGGTGCTGGCCACCGGGCAGGGGGAGGCCGCGGCGGTGCTGTGGCTGGCGCCGCTGGCCATTCTTTGCGCCGCGGCGTACGCGCTCTTCGTCGGCGCGCTGAGCCTGCGCACCAAGGGCGTGTACTTCATCATGGTGACCCTGGCGTTTGCGCAAATGGCCTACTTCGTGTTCCACGACACCAAGCTGGCCGGCGGCAGCGACGGCATCTTCCTGTATGCCAAGCCGGTGCTGGCGGTGGGCGGCCGCATGCTGCTGAACCTGGACGACAAGCGCCATCTCTACTACGCCGTGCTCGCCATGCTGGTGTTCACCTATGCGCTGCTGGCCTTGATCCGGCGATCGCGTTTCGGCCATGCGCTGGCGGGCATTCGCGTCAACGAGCAACGCATGCGCGCGGCCGGGTTTGCGACCTACGGCTACAAGCTCGCGGCCTTCGTCGTCGCCGGGGCGCTGGCCGGCCTGGCGGGCTTTTTGCTGGCGGTCAAGGACGGCGCCGTGAACCCCGAACTGCTGAGCTGGCACGAGTCGGGCGCGGTGCTGCTGATGCTGATCCTGGGCGGCATCGGCAGCCTGCGCGGCGCGGTGATCGGCGCGGTGGCGTTCACGCTGCTGAAGGAGCTGTTCCAGTCCGAGGCGCTGCTCGGGCCGCTGGCCGTGCATTGGCAGATGACGCTGGGCTTCACCATCATTGCCTTCGTGGCCTGGCTGCCCAAGGGGCTGGTGGGCCTGGGTGCGCGAATTCGCGGAGTCCCTCATGGCTGAGCGCGCAACGGTGCTGCGCGCGGTGGCGCTGACGCGCCGCTTCGGCGGCCTCACCGCCGTCAACGCGGTGTCGGTGGACCTGCGCCTGGGCGAGGTGCATGCGGTGATCGGCACCAACGGCGCCGGCAAGTCGACCTTGATCAACATGTTGTCGGGCGAGTTGCCAGCAAGCAGCGGGACGATTCACATGGGGTCGCAAGACATCACCGATTGGTCGCAGCCGAGGCGCGCCCGCGCCGGCCTGGGCCGCAGCTACCAGCGCACGACGATCTTCCCCGAGTTCAGCGTGCTGGAAAACTGCCGCCTGTGCGCTCAGGCCGCGCAGCCCTGCGCCTGGGCCCTGTGGCAGGCCGCCGGGCGCTGCGGCCGCAGCCTGGGCGCCGCGGCCGACGCGCTGCGCGATGCCGGATTGAGCGACGCCGCGCAGCAGACCGCCGGAACGCTCAGCCATGGCGGCAAGCGCCAGCTCGAAATTGCGATGTGCCTGGCCACCCGGCCCCAAGTGCTGCTGCTGGACGAACCGCTGGCCGGCATGGGCGCCGAAGAAAGCGCCCGCATGCTGGACTTGCTGGCGGACCTCAAGCGCACCCATGCCGTGTTGCTGGTCGAGCACGACATGGACGCGGTGTTTCGCATCGCCGACCGCATCACCGTGATGGTCAATGGCGAGGTGATTGCCAGCGATGTGCCGGAGCGGATTCGCAGCAATCCCGATGTGCAGGTGGCCTACCTGGGCGAAGCGCACGGCGAGGGCCACTGACCGTGCTCGACATCGACGGCCTCAACACTTATTACGGCGACAGCCACATTCTGCGCGGCGTGAGCCTGGCGCTGCCGGCCGGCACGGCACTCGGCCTGCTGGGCCGCAACGGCATGGGCAAGACCACGCTGATCCGCTCGCTGATGGGCTATGTGCGCGCGGCCGCCGGCCGGGTGCTGTGGCAAGGCCAGGACGTGACCGGCGCGGCCCCCGAACGCATGGCGCGGCTGGGGCTGGGCTATGTCCCGGAGGGCCGTGGCATCTTCCCCAACCTGTCGGTGCGCGAGAACTTGTTGATGGCCGCGCGCCCCGGTGCCCAGGGCCGCAAGGACTGGACCTTGGAGCGCGTCCTGGCCACGTTCCCGCGGCTGAGCGAGCGCCTCGGCCATGGTGGCCAGCAGCTCTCCGGCGGCGAGCAGCAGATGCTCTCGATCGGCCGCGCGCTGATGACCAACCCGCAATTGCTGATTCTGGACGAGGCCACCGAGGGCCTGGCGCCGTTGATCGTCGCCGAGATCTGGCGGGTGGTCAGCGACATCCGCGCCACCGGCATCAGCACCTTGATCGTCGACCGCAACTACCGCGCCGTGCTCGCCCACACCGACCGGGCGGTGGTGCTGGAGAAGGGCCTGATCGTGCTGGACGGCGACTCGGCGTCATTGGCGCGTGACACGCACGCGCTGGCGCGCTTTCTCGGCGTCTGAACCTTGGGCATCCGGCGGCGTCGCTTGTAGACTGCGGGGCCATTCACGGAGAGACACCGAATGATTCTCGAAATCGCCGACATTCGCATCGCCCCCGGCCAGCAAGCCGCCTTCGAAACCGCCATCCAGAAAGGTGTGGCCACGGTCGCGTCGCGGGCCCTGGGCTTTCGTGGATTCAAGATCAACAAGGGGGTCGAGTCGCCCGAGCGCTACATCCTGATGATTTACTGGGACACGCTGGAGAACCACACGGTCGACTTTCGCCAGGGCCCGCTGTTCGCCCAGTGGCGCGCCATCGTCGGGCCGTTCTTTGCCGCGCCGCCGCTGGTGGAGCACTTCACGCTGGTCGCCAACTCGGATTGACGCCGCCGGGCCACGCTACCCGCGCGGTGCCTCGATCCGCGCCAGCGAGCCCAGCGTGTCGGCGCCATCGCGGAACGACTCCACATGCACCGTCAGCGTGCCTTGCGGCGTGGCGATCCGCACGCTGCGCGGCCCCATCCCCAGTCCGGCGGTAAAGATGTTCGGCGCGATGCTCAGGCCGCTGCCAATGGCCTTGAGGCAGGCTTCCTTGCGGGTCCAGCCCAGCAGGAACGCCAGCGCCTGGTCCGGCGCACGGGTCGCCGCCAGTTCGGCGCATTCGGCGGCGCTGAAGTTGTGCCGGGCCAGGTCGATCGCGTCGGGCATCGGCCGCAACATCTCCACGTCGACACCAATCTCGCCGCTGTCGGCCATGGCCACCAGGGCCACGTCGTCGCTGTGGCTCAGGTTGAAGGCGCAGCGCGGCGCGCCGGCGAGCGACGGTTTGCCGAACGACCCTTCGAGAAACGCCAGTGCCGCCTGCGGCCTGCCGGTTCGCGCGGCCAGCAGGTGGCGCAGCGCGCAGTGGGCCGCCAGGTAGCGCCGGCGGTCGCGTGGAAACACAAACCGCGCCGCCCGGGCGATCTCGTCCTCCGACAGCATCGAGAGTTGCTCTTCGGTGGGCGGCACGCGCAGGTCGGCCCGCCACACCTCGAAGGGCGGGTGCGCGGCGATGCTGCTCAGCCCATGCATCGCGGTTT
>JAYSVE010000454.1:0-1717 GCA_043718725.1 Methylibium sp. | reverse complement strand
CGCTGGCCGACGCCTTTGGTTTGACCGAACTGGTGGTCAACACCTGGGCCCACGACCCCGCGGTGCGGCGCCACTCCTACGCCTTGCTGGCGCGTGAGTTCGCCATGGGCTTGCCCGCCGCGGCATGACAGGCCGATCGAACTGCGCCAAAATCGGCGACCACTCCTGGCCCGGCGCACCGTGCAAATCATCGACTTCGAACTTCGCACCGATTTCATCCCGCTCGACGATTTGCTCAAGGCCACCGGCCTGGCCAGCAGTGGCGGCGCTGCCAAACTGATGATCTCGCAAGGGCGGGTCCAGGTCGACGGCGATGTCGAACTGCGCAAGGCCTGCAAGGTGCACGCGGGCCAGGTCATCACGCTGCAAGGCGCGCTGATTCGGATGCATGCACCGACGCGGCCGGCGCCCTTCAATTGAACTCGGCCGGCCGCGCCGGCCGCCGCCCCACGCCTTCGATCACCCCCAACCGACGCCCACAAAAATGTTCGAAACCTCCATCGCCGGCAGCCTGCCCAAACCCGCCTGGTTGGCCGAAACCCAAAAGCTCTGGCCCCAATGGAAGGCCAGCGGCGCGGAACTCGCCGACGCCAAGGCCGACGCCACGCTGCTGTGGCTCAAGACACAGGAAGACGCGGGGCTGGACATCGTCGGCGACGGCGAGCAGTCGCGCCAGCACTTCGTGCATGGCTTTCTGGAGCAGGTGGCGGGCATCGACTTCGAGCACAAGGTGACGATGGGCATCCGCGACAACCGCTACGACGCGCAGGTGCCGCAGGTGGTCGACGCCTTGCAACTCAAGGGCCGGGTGCACGCCACCGAGGCCCAACTCGCACGGGCGCACACCCGCAAGAAGCTCAAGTTCACCCTGCCCGGCCCGATGACCATCGTCGACACCGTGGCCGATCGTTTCTACGGCGACAAGGTGAAGATGGCCTTCGCCTTTGCCGAACTGCTCAACCGGGAAGCCCTCGCGTTGCAGGCCGATGGGGTGGACATCATCCAGTTCGACGAACCGGCCTTCAACGTGTACATGAAAGACGCCGCCGACTGGGGCGTCGCCGCACTCGAGCGTGCCGCGCAAGGCCTGGTCTGCACGACCGCCGTGCACATTTGCTACGGCTACGGCATCCAGGCCAACAACGCCTGGAAACAGACCCTGGGCGAGCAATGGCGTCAATACGAGCAGGTGTTCCCCGCGTTGGCCAAGAGCCGCATCGACCAGGTGTCGCTGGAGTGCTACCACTCGCATGTGCCACCCGACCTGATGGCGCTGCTGGCCGGCAAGGACGTCATGGTCGGTGTGATCGACGTCGCCTCGGACGTGGTCGAGACCCCGGAGCAGGTGGCCGACACCATCGGCCGCGCCTTGCAGTTCGTCGCCCGGGAGCGGCTGTTCCCGTGCACCAACTGCGGCCTCGCGCCGATGCGCCGCGAGGTGGCGGTGGCCAAGCTGCAAGCCCTGGTCCAGGGTGCGGCGCTGGCCCGCCAGCGCCACGCTTGAGGGTCGCGCTCTCGCTTAGCGCGCCTTGCGGGCCGGCGGCTTCTTGACGGTGCCGGCCGCGGCGGGCGGCTCTTCTTTCTTGTAGTCGCCCAAGGTCGCCTTCACCGGACAGATGGAAAACGCCGGGCACTTCTTGCAGCCGACGGCCAGCGCGATGGGGCACAGGGTCATGGCGTTTCTCCAACAAGTCAGGATCGTGCAGCATACGCCCGC
>JAYSVE010000453.1:0-9617 GCA_043718725.1 Methylibium sp. | reverse complement strand
GGCCTTCGACATCATGGGCAAAGGCCTGGCCAACCCGCTGGGCACGTTCTGGTCGGCGGTGATGATGCTCGAACACCTGGGCGAGCCGGCCGCCGCCGGGCGCTTGATGCGGGCCATCGAGCGCGTCACCGCCAACCCGGCGCTGCACACCCCCGACCTCGGCGGTAACGCCACCACGGCGGCGGTGACCCAGGCGGTGTGCGAGGCGGTGTCAGGCTGAGCGGCACGGCACGCGGTTCGGACCGTCAAAGCCCTTCGACCGCGACGATGTTCGACACCGCGGTGCGCATGCGCAACGCCAGCAGCGGCCGGTACTCCGCCGAGTTGTAGAAGGCCTTCAGGCTGGCCATGTCGTTGAATTCGATCAGCACCGCCCGGTTCGGCGTCACATCGCCTTCGAGAAGCTCGACCGCGCCGCCACGGGCGAGGTAGCGCCCGCCGTAAGCGGCCACAACCGCCACGACGCGGCCGCTGTAGTCCTTGAAACCCTCCGGGTCGGTGACCCGGACATTGCCGCAGAGGTAGGCTGCCATCGTCGTGTCTCCTGGTTGATCCGGGCTCATTGTCGGTGCCCAACAGGCTCGCCCTGGACCGAGTCAACGTCTTCGGTCTTGAAGTCCGCCGGCATCACCACTTCCAGCATTTCAAGATCGTCGCTGTGCCCAAGCTCGCGGTGCCGCAGGCCCGGCGGCTGGTAGACGCACGACCCGGCCTCGAGCCGCACCTTGCCCGGGCCGTCGTAGTCGAACTCGATCCAGCCCTTGAGCACATAGACCATTTGAAACCGCGTGTCGTGGCGGTGCGGCTGGCTTGAAAAGCCGGCCCCGGGGACTGCGCGGATGACGTGCGCCACCACCTGGCCGCCGGTGGCCTGGTCGATGCCCAGGCCGCGGTACTCGAAGAACGGGCGCAGGCCGCGCTCGAACGACGATTGCGCGGCATGGCTGACGCTGAAGGTCTGCGTCGGCGCGCTCTCGGCTGCCGGCTGGGCACGGTTGGCATCCTGCGCGCGCAACACCCGGCGCAAGATCTTGCCGGCCGCGCTTTTTGGAATCGATTCGCACAACACAACCTCGCCGAGCTGCTTGTAGGCCACCACGCGCGCCGCGACCCAGGCGCGGATCTCCCCGGCCGGCACCGCGCCGCGCGCCACGACATAGGCCACCGGCAGCTCGCCGGCACGGTCGTCGCCGCGGCCGATCACGGCCGCATCGGCAACGCCGGGGTGGGTCAACAGCAAGGCCTCCAGCTCGGCCGGTGCAACCTGAAAGCCCTTGACCTTGATCAGCTCCTTGAGCCGGTCGGTGATGGCCAGGTAGCCGTCGGCGTCGATCGTGCCGATGTCGCCGGTACGCACCCAGCCGTCAGCGGTGATCGTGGCGGCGGTCGCCTCCGGCTGGTTGCGGTAGCCCTTGAACGCCTGCGGGCCGCGGAACCACAGCTCGCCCGGTTGGCCGCGGGCAAGGTCGGCGCCGGTCTCGGGGTCGACCACGCGCGCCTGGGTGCCGGGCAACAACTGGCCGCTGGTGCCGGCGCGGATGCGCTCCGGGTGGGTCACGGCCACGCAGCCGGACGACTCGGTCATGCCGAAGCCCTGCATCACCTTGCACTTGAGCCGTTCGGCCACGCGCCGCTCCAGCGCCGCGCTCAGCGGCGCCGCGCCGCAACCAATCAGCTCCAGGCTGGAGAGGTCGTGCGCGTCGACCAGCGGGTGCAGCGCCAGGAACTGCATCACCGGCGGCACCACGCCCAGGCGCGAGACGCGGTACGTCGCGATCGCCTTCAGAAAGCCCTCAGGCTCGAAGCGCGGCACGGTGACGATCCTGGCCCCCGCCGCCAGCCCGCACAAGGTGACGACGGTGAAGCCGAAGATGTGGAACATCGGCAGGAAGGCCAGGGTCACGACGCCCGCGGGCACCGGGGTGGCCTGGTTGTACTGGCAGATGTTGGCGACGATGCTTCGGTGCGTCAGCAGCACGCCTTTGGCCAGGCCGGTCGTGCCCGACGAATACGGCAACGCCGCCAGCGCGTCCGGGTCTTGGGCGAATTGCGGTTCTGGGCCCCGGCCGGCCAGCAGCGCGGCAAAGGCCAGCGTGCCGTCGGCGTCGCCGAGCAGGATGACCTGGGCGCCGCCGGCGTCGGCCACCGCCTCGCGCACCGTCGCGAGCAACGCCGGCACGGTGAAGACAAAGCGCGCGCGACAGTCGCGCAGTTGGTGCGCCAGGTCGGCCCGCGGGTAGGCCGGGTTGGCCCCGCTGACCACGCCCCCGGCGGCCATCGCGCCGAGCGCGGCGATCGGCCATTCGGGCAGGTTCGGCGCAAACATCAGCAGCACGTCGCCGGGCTTGAAGCCCTGCGCCGCCAGCGCGGCGGCAACGCGGCCGATGGCGTGGTCGAGGGCGCCATAGCTGATCTCGCGGCCACTTGCGGCATCGACCAGCGCGACCGCGTCCGGGTGCTGGCGGGCACGTGCGCGAATGAACTGCGGCACGCTGACGGATGGGATCTGTTGGGCCAGTGCGGGGCCTTCGACGATGGCGGGCGGGTGCTCGGTCATGGTGGTGCGGTTCCAGGTTGACGGTGCCGCGGTTGTGCCAGCAACGCCGGGCGCTGTCCATACGCGACGGCCCGCGCCGATGGCGCCGATGAGCCCGGCGAGCACCCGACATGCGCGCTTCCAGGCGGCCGTGGCCCACGAACTGGCGCGCCAACTGCCGGCCGGCACGGCGATGACCGAATGCGCCGTTGCCACGATCGAGGGGGTTCGCGTTCCCGACGTCGCCTGGGCCTCGCCCGAATTCACGGCCCGCCACGGCGACGCAACGCCGTTGCCGCAGGCGCCCGAAATCTGCGTCGAAATCCGCTCGGCGTCGAACACCGATGAAGAAATGGCGATGAAGACGCGGGCCTATCTTTCGGCCGGCGCGGTCGAGGTCTGGATCGTGGCTGAATCCGGCACCTGGCAGGCCTTCAATGCCCAGGCTGCGCAGCCTGCCAGCCGCTACGGCGTGCTGCTCGCGCTGAGTGCGCCCGCGGCGCGCTGAGCCCGCCTGCCGCGCGCCTTGGGCGCAGGGTCGCCGGCGCGCACCTGAAGCGCCACCAATGCGCCGCCCCGATGAAGGGGCGCAGAGCCGCGGCGATTCGGGTCCGCCACCGTGTGCTTGCAACTTCAACTGGTTGACATACCAACCACTTTGCCCTACCTTTGGGCCTGGTTCAACCCGACGCTGCGCCATGCTGGCCGCCGGCGCCCTCACGGAGATTCCCGATGACCCTCATCCGCCCACGCCTCGGCGTCGCCATGGCAACCGCCACCCTCGCCTTCGCGTCCTTCGGCGCCGCGGCGCAGACCGTCAAGGTCGGCATCGTCGGCCCGTTCTCGGGGCCGTTCGCGCACTACGGCACGCTGTTCAAGAACGGCGCCGAGGCCTACATCGCCTCGCAGGGCGGCAAGCTCGCCGGCAAAGGCGTCGAACTGATCTACCGCGACACCGGCGGCCCGAACCCGGGCGGCACCAAGAACCTGGTGCAGGAGCTGATCGTCAAGGACAAGGTCGACTACCTGGGCGGCTTCGTCTTCACGCCGAACGCCTTTGCGGTGGCGCCGCTGATCCAGCAATCGCAAACACCCACGGTGATCTTCAACGCCGCCACCTCGGCCATCACCGACAAGTCGGAATTCTTCATCCGCACCAGCTACACGCTGTGGCAAGTGACGGTGCCGCTGGCGCAGTGGGCGGCCAAACAGGGCACCAAGAAGGTCGTCACCGCCGTCACCGACTACGGCCCCGGCATCGACGCCGAAGCCGCGTTCAAGAGCGAGTTCGGCAAGCAGGGCGGCAGCGTTGTCGAAAGCATCCGCATGCCGATTGCCACCACCGACTTCGCGCCCTTCGTGCAGCGCATCAAGGCCAGCGGCGCGCAGGCGGTGTACACCTTCCTGCCCGGCGGGCCGCCGAACCTGGGCTTCGTCAAGGCCTACAACGAAAACGGCCTGGCCAAGGCCGGCATCGAGTTCCTCGGCACCGCCGAGATGGACGAATACGACCTGCCCAAGTTCGGTGATGCCGCACTCGGGCTGACCACCGCCTTCCACTACTCGGGCGCGCACGAATCGGCGGCCAACAAGAAGTTCATCGAGGCGCTGAAAAAACGCGACCCGAACGCGGTCGCCAACTACGCCGCGGTCGGCGCCTGGGACGGCATGTACGTGATCCACAAGATGATCGAGGCCACCGGCGGCCAGAAGGACGGCTTGAAGGCCATCGCCGCCGCCCGCACGCTGCAATGGGAAAGCCCGCGCGGCCCGGTGCGCATCGACCCGAAGACGCGCCACATCGTGCAAAACGTCTACCTGCGCAAAGTTGAGAAGGTCGGCGGCGTTCTGGTCAACAAAGAGTTGCACAACTTCGGGCCGCACATCGACTACGGCCTCGACAAATAGGGTCCATCCTGAACGCGTGACGCCGTCGGACCGCGATGCAAACGCTGGCCAACATCCTGATCGACGGCCTGTCCTACGGCATGGTGCTGTTCATCATCTCGGTCGGGCTGTCGGTCACGCTGGGGCTGATGCGCTTCGTCAACCTGAGCCATGGCGCGTTCGCGATGATCGGCGGCTACGGCGCGGCGCTGCTCACCCGTGAAGGCGGGGTCAATTTCTGGCTCGCGCTGGCGCTGGCGGTTGCCGCGACGGCCGCTTTCGGCGCCTTGCTCGAAGCGCTGGTGCTGCGCCACCTGTACCGCCGCAGCGAGCTGGAGCAGGTGCTGTTCACGATCGGCCTGAGCTTCTTTCTGATCGCGCTGACCAACGCGCTGGCCGGCCCGCAGGTGCAGATCATCACGCTGCCGCCGCTGCTGGCGCAGTCGGTCGACCTGGGCTTTCGCACCTTGCCGGCGCAGCGCCTGCTGGTCATCGCCGCCGGCTTGCTGGTCGCCGCGGGCGCGGCCTGGACGCTGGCGCGCACCCGTTTCGGCGTCTGGCTGCGCGCCGCGGTGGACCACCCGGACGCGGCGGCCACGCTGGGCATCCCAATCCGCACCGTGCAGTGCGCCAGCTTTGCGGCCGGCGCCGCGCTGGCCGGGCTGGGCGGCGTGTTGGGCGCCGAGTTGATGCCGCTGGAGCCGTACTACGCGCTCAAGTACCTGGTGCTGGTGCTGGTGGTCGTCGCGGTCGGCGGCATGGGCAGCATCACCGGCTCGCTGGTCGCGGCGCTGGCGCTGGGCACGGTCGAAACCGCCAGCAAGTACCTCGCGTCCGATTGGGGCAGCCTGTTTTTCTTTCTGGCGATGGCGCTGTTCCTGGCTTGGCGGCCGCAGGGCCTGCTGAGCCGTCGGGGTTGAGGCGATGCAGGCAGACGCCAAACCATCCACCGCCGCGCGCTGCGCGCCGCCCTGGCGCGCGCCGCTCATCGTCCTCGCCCTCGGCATGCTCGCGTGGTGGGCGCTGCCCGAGCAGCTCGGCCTGCTGACGCGCATCGCGATCACCGGCTTGCTGGTGTTGTCGCTCGACCTGGTGGTGGGCATCGCCGGCCTGGCCACCCTGGGCCAGGCGGCGATGTTCGGCGCGGGCGCGTATGCGGCGGGCATCTTTGCGCTGCGGCTGAGCCCGGACCCGCTGCTGGGCTTGTGGGTCGGCACCAGCGCCGGCGCGCTGCTGGCGCTGGCCTCGGGCGCGTTCTTGCTGCGCTACCACGGCTTCACGTTCTTGATGCTGACGGTGGCGGTGGCCCAAATCGTCGCCAGCCTGGCGCAAAAGGCGCGCGACTGGACCGGAGGCGACGACGGCTTGACCGGCTTCACGATGGCCCCGCTGCTCGGCCGCTTTGGCTTCGACCTGGAGGGCCGCACGGCCGCGCTCTATGCGTTGGCCGTGCTGGTGGTGGGCCTCTACATCGCCCGGCGCGCCGTCGATTCACCGTTCGGCCTGGCGCTGCGCGGCATCCACGAGAACCGGGCGCGCATGGCCGCGCTCGGCACGCCGGTGTTCTTGCGCCTGCTGGCGATGTACACCCTGGCGGGCGCGCTGGCCGGCGCGGCCGGAGCGTTGTCGGCGCAGACCAACGCCATCGTCGGCCTCGACAGCCTGTCGTTCGCGCTGTCGGCCGAGGCCCTGGTGATGCTGATCCTGGGCGGCGCCGGCCGCCTGCACGGCGCGCTGATCGGCGCCTTGGTGTTCACGCTGCTGCACCACACGGCCGCGTCGATCAACCCGTACCACTGGCTGTTTGTCATCGGCGCCGCACTGATGGCCGTGGTGCTGATGCCGCCGCAAAAAGCCTGGGCCTGGTTGCGTGGGCGGCTGGGAGTCAAAGCATGACGATCATGCTGGAGACCCGCGCGCTCGACAAACATTTCGGCGGCCTGCACATCACGCGATCTGTGTCGCTGCAACTGCATGCCGGCGAGCGCCTGGCGCTGATCGGCCCGAACGGCGCAGGCAAGACGACGCTGGTCAATTTGATCAGCGGCGTGCTGGCGCCGTCCGGCGGCCAAGTGTGGCAGGCAGGCGTTGACGTGACCCGCCGCACCCAGGCGCAGCGGGTGCGCGCGGGGCTGGCGCGCACCTTCCAGATCACGACGCTGGCACCGCACTTGCCGGTGCAGCGCCAGGTCGAGCTGGCTTTGTTCGAGCGCGAGGGGCTGACCGGCCGCGCCTGGCGTTCGATCGACGCTTACCCGGTGCTGGCCACCGAGGCACGCGCATTGCTCACCAACCTGGGCTTGGGCGAACATGCCGGCCTGGCGACCGAGCGGCTGGCCTACGGCGAGCAGCGGCTGGTGGAGATGGCGCTGGCACTGGCCCTGCGCCCGCGCGTGCTGCTGCTCGACGAGCCGATGGCGGGCGTGCCGCAAGGCGAAAGCGCGCGCCTGCTGGCCGCACTGGCGGCGCTGCCGAAAGAGCTGGCCGTGCTGGTCATCGAGCACGACATGGACCTGGTGTTCCGCTTCGCGCGCCGCATCGTCGTGATGGCCGAAGGCGCGGTGCTGGCCGATGGCTCGCCGGACGAGATTCGCCGCGACCCGCGGGTGCGCGCGGCCTACCTTGGGAATTGACATGGCCGGCGCGCGCCCGCTGCTCGAACTGCACGACGTGGTCGCCGGTTATGGCGCCATCACGGTGCTCAACGGCCTGAGCTTCAGCGTCGCGCCGCAAGAGCGGCTGGCCATCATCGGCCGCAACGGCGTCGGCAAGACCACGGCGCTGCGCGCGGTGATGGGGCTGGCGGCGCTGACCCGCGGACGCATCGTTTTCGACGGCGTTGATCTGGCCCGCCTGGCACCGCACCTGCGCGCCGAAGCCGGCCTGGGGCTGGTGCCGCAAACGCGCGACATCTTCGCGTCGCTGAGCGTCGAAGAAAACCTGCTCGCCGGCCTGAAACGCCGCCCGCGCAGCGCGCTCGATGAAGCCTACGCGCTGTTCCCGCGCCTGGCCGAGCGGCGCCGCAACGGTGGCGCGCAACTCTCCGGCGGCGAACAACAGATGCTGTCTGTCGCGCGCGCACTGCTGGGCCAGCCGCGGTTGCTGCTGCTGGACGAACCGCTCGAAGGCCTGGCCCCGCTGATCCGCCAGGAGTTGCTGGCCGCGTTCACGCGCATGAGCCGCGATGCGGGCATCACGATCGTGATCGTCGAGCAGCAGGTGCAAGAAGCTCTGGGCTACGCCAATCGGGCCCTCATTCTCGAACGCGGCGCGGTGGCGCATGCCGCGGCCGCCGACGACTTGCGCCATGACACCGCCACGCTGGAACGGCTGGTCGGCATGGCAGTGCAATGAAAGGAAACATGATGAACGACACCCCACAGATCCCCGAACTCGACATCGACCCGTATGCGGCCGAGAACCTGATCGACCCGTACGCCATGCACCAGCGCATCCGCGAGGCCGGCCCGGTGGTGCGCCTCACGCCCTACGCCGGCATGGTGGCGTGCGCGCGCCACGAGCAGGTGCACGCGGTGTTCAACGACCACGCCACGTTTATCTCCGGCGCCGGTGTCGGGCTGACCAACTTCAACCTGGAGCCGCCGTTTCGGCCCAGGAGCCTGATCCTGGAAGCCGACCCTCCGCTGCACACCCAGACCCGCGCGGTGCTGTCGCGCATCTTGAGCCCCAAAGCGGTGACGCAGATCCGCGCCACCTTTACCGCCGAGGCCGAGGCGCTGATCGATCGCTGCTTGGAGAAGTCGAACCGGGACGGCGTGATCGACGGCATCCACGACCTGGCCCAGCCCTACCCGTTGAAAGTGTTCCCCGACGCGGTGGGCCTGGGCGACGACGGGCGCGAGAACCTGCTGATCTACGGCGACATGATCTTCAACTCGATGGGCCCGCGCAACGAGCTGCTGGCCAGGAGCGCCGCGCGCGTCGGCCCGGTCACCGCGTGGATCATGGAACATTGCCAGCGCGCGAACCTGCGCCCGGGCGGCTTCGGCGACCAGATCTACCAGGCCGCCGATGCCGGCGAGATCAGCCACGAGCAGGCGCCGATGCTGGTGCGCTCGTTCCTGTCGGCCGGTGTGGACACCACGATCAACGGGCTGGGCAATGCGCTGTTCGCGCTGGCGCATCACCCCGCTGAATACGCCAAGCTGCATGCCGACCTCACGCTCGCGCGGCCGGCGTTCGAGGAAGCGCTGCGCTGGGAATCGACCGCGCAAACCTTCTTTCGCACCGCCGCGCGCGATTGCATGATCGCCGGCTTCGCGGTGCCCGAAAACACCAAGGTGCTGTGCCTGCTGGGTGCCGCCAACCGCGACCCGCGCAAATGGCCGGAGCCCGAGCGTTACGACATCAACCGCCGGCCCAGCGGCCATGTCGCATTGGGATCGGGAATCCACGGCTGCGTGGGCCAGGCGGTGGCACGGCTCGAAGGCGAAGTGGTGCTGACGGCGCTGGCCAAGCGGGTCCAGCGCATCGAGGTGATGGGCGCGCACACGCGGCGGCTCAACAACACCTTGCGCGCGCTCGACACCCTGCCGCTGCGCTTCATTCCTGCCTGACTCGGCAACGATTGACCATGCCCACGATTCACCTGATCCTTCCCGACGACAGCGAGCGCAAGCTGGAGGCGCCCGACGGCACGAGCGTGATGCAGGCCGCCACCAGCGCCGGCGTGCGCGGCATCGTCGCCGAATGCGGCGGCTCGGCGATGTGCGCCACCTGCCATGTCTATGTCGACCCGGCCTGGGCCGACAAGCTGCCCGCGCCGCTGGCCAACGAGCTGGAGATGCTGGAGTGCACCGCCACCGCGCGATTGCCGAACAGCCGACTGGCGTGCCAGATCAAGCTCACCGCGGCACTGCAGGGGCTGGTGGTTCACATCCCCGAGCGCCAGCAGTAGGCCCATGCCAACGCCAGTCCGCCCTCGCCAGCCGGCACCGCCCGAGGCCCGCGCGCCGGAGGTCATCGACCTCGACCGCTACGTGCCCGCCTACCTGACCTGGGTCTCCAACAAGCTGTCGCGCGGCGCGTCGCAGCACTACCTGAGCGTGTTCGATGTGGGCATCGAAAGCTGGCGCTGCCTGGTGCTGCTGGCCATTGAAGGTTCGATCTCGGCGCAGAACGTGTCGCGCATCATCGGCATGGACAAGGGTTCGGTGAGCCGCTGCTTCAAGGG
>JAYSVE010000452.1:0-4002 GCA_043718725.1 Methylibium sp. | reverse complement strand
CGGGTTCGCCTCGTCCGCCAGCTCGAAGACCCATGGGTCGAACCATTGGCGCCGCTCGATGGCCCGGTCCAGCTCGGCATGGCGGCGCTGCGCGAGCGCGTGCAGGCGCACGGCATTGAACCCGGCTGGAAGGGCCCGGCCATCCGCGTCGGTGAGGTGCGGCAACCAGCGGCTCGCCGGCACGCGCCGGGGCTGCACCAGCACACCGCACAGAAAGCCGTCAACCATGCTCACGTCCAGTGGCTCCAGCGGCGCGGGAACTTGGTCCAGCAACGACTGCAGATCCTCCAGATCACGATCGGTCAGGTTGGGCGGCGCCACGGGGGGCGTGGCGGGGAAAGTGTCGCGTCGGCTGGGCATGCCACGATTGTGGCGCTCGCGGCGACGTGCGCAGTTCGTGAACTCTTGCCGCTGAATCGACGCCGCGTGCGTTGAGAGGGCTGCGCACCCCCCTCAAAGGGGGTGGCGAACCCCGTTGGCCCCCCCTACAGTTGCGCTCACTGCTGTCACACGGGGTCTTCTCCACTCAGATCGCGAAACAAGGTCACGCAAGCCCGGCCAAGAACAACCGAACAGGGCAAAGGACCAGCACCAGTCGCAACGACGTTCTTCAGGGAAGAACTTCACTACCCACTCGCTCACCCGAGTGGGTTTTTTTTGCTCGCGTTCGACCGAGCACGGCCCGCTCGCTCCGCTGCGCACGGCCCACTTCAAGAACCTGAAAAAGTGCACTCCCGCTTGACAAAGTCACCCGTAGGTGACTACTATCAAGTCACCTTGTGGTGACTACTGGAGTGCACATCATGGATCGTCGTAAATTCATCCGTCTCGTGGCCGGCGGCGTGGCACTCGGCGCCGCCGGCAGCTTGAGCGGCTGCGCGAGCGACTACCCGAGCGAAGCAGTCGCCTCCTGGGCCGGCCCGGGCAACGAACCCGACCTGCGGCGCTGGGTCTTGGGCTACGCCATCCTGGCGCCCAACTCGCACAACCGGCAGCCGTGGATCGCCGACCTGCGCGAAGCCAATGCAATCACGCTGTATGTGGACCGCAAACGTTTGCTGCCGATGACCGACCCGTGGTTCCGGCAGATCGTCGTGAGCCAGGGCACCTTCATCGAATCGCTGGTGATTGCGCTGAAGGAGCGCAGCGTCGACCCGCGCGTGCAGCTCTTTCCGCAGGGCGAGTTCGCGGCGCGCCAGCTTGACGATCGCCCGGTCGCGCGCATCAGCTGGCTGCTCGGCCCACCGGCCCCGGCGAAAGACGCGTTGTTCGCCCAGCTGCTGCGCCGCCACACCGCGAAGGTCGACTACGACACCACGCGGCCGGTCGCGCCGGCAACGCTGGAAGCGCTGCACTCGGCGCTCACCGACCCGAGGGTGAACTACGGTGGCACGGTGGACGCAGCTCGGATTGAACCGCTGCGCACGCTGTGCTGGGAGTCGGCCCGGGTCGAACTGCTGACCCCGCGCACGGTGATGGAGAGCGTCAAGCTCACACGCGTCGGGCCGGCGGAAATTGCCAAGCACCGCGACGGCATCAGCGTCAACGGCGCGCTGCCCCGATTGGCCAACATGGTCGGCGCGTTCGACCGCGACAACCCGCCCGCGGAAGGCAGCACCGCGTACAAACAAATGATGGGCCGCTTCGAAGGCCACAGCAAGACCGCGATGGGCTTCGTGTGGCTGTCCACGCCCACGGCGCAGCACACGGCGGCCGGCACCAGGCACAGCGCCGAGGTCAACGCCGGGCGCGCCTACATGCGGCTGCAACTCAAGGCCACCGAGCTGGGCTTGCAAGTGCATCCGATGAGCCAGGCGCCGCAGGAGTTCGACGAAATGAAGCCGCACTACGAGCGCCTGCACACGCTGCTGCTCGGCAAGCCCGCGGCGACAGAGACGGTGCAGATGTTCTGCCGCATCGGCTACTGCCCCGACCAGCAGCACACGCCGCGCCGCGGCGTGGCCGCGATCGTTCGCGCCTGAATCGTTCCTGCCAAAAGCATCGCCGCGCCAACGCGAGGAGCCATCGCGCGGCGCGGTGACAATCCGCGCGATGAGACCTGCCCGCAGCACCGTGCCACCGGCGAAACCGGCGCGCGACCGAAGCGCCACCGAGGCGCGCATCCTCGCCGCGGTGGGCGTGGTGCTGGCGCGCGACGGCTTTGCGCGCACCGGCGTCAACGCCATCGCCAAGGAAGCAGGCGTCGACAAGGTGCTGATCTACCGCTACTTCGGCGGCCTGCCCGAGTTGCTGAAAACATGGGGCGCGAGCGGGCAGTTCTGGCCCAGCGTCGACGACTTTCTGGGCGCCGACCCGGCGGCGTTCCTCGCACTGCCCGCGGCGGAGCGTTATGCGCGCTTTATCGACCACTTCATCGATGGCCTGCGCGCGCGCCCGCTGACGCTGGAGATTTTGGCGGCCGAAGTGGTCGAGCGCACCGAGTTGACCGCGATCCTCGAAGCCGAACGCGAAGCCTGGGGCGAGCAGGCCGGACGGCTGCTCGGCGGCAAGGAGTTTGCCGAACGCCCCGAGCTGCAAGGCTTGACGCTATTGCTGATCGCCGGGGCGCAGTACCTGATGTTGCGCGGCCGCAAGATCCGCATTTTCGGCGGCATCGACATCCAGAGCGACGAAGGCTGGGCGGCGTTGAAAGCATCGGTGCGCAAGGTCGCCGCACAGTTGTTCAGCAACACCTGAAGCGGCCGCGCACCACTCCCCGCGCTACACCTCGATGACCATCAGCGGATCAAAGCCCACCGCCTCGCCGCGACGCGAATGGCCGCGTGCGTTGGACACCACGCGCGTGCTGCCGCGCGCATGCGCCACGTTGTAGTCGTGACGGCAATGCAGGTGGCCGTGGATCCACAGGTCGGCGTGCGGCAACAGGTCGTCGTCGGCATTGCAAAAGCTGGCTGTGCCGGGCTGGAGGCCGTAACGCGGGTCGGCGCTCTTCAGGCTCGGCGCGAAATGCGTGATGGCCACGGTGGCGTCCCAATCGCCGGCGCGGCGCGCCAGTTCGCCTTGAAGCCAGGCACGGCAGGCCAATGCTTCGTCGCGAACCGCGGCCGCGTCGAACGCCTTGCCATGGCGCGTCGCACGCATCACCCGCATGTAGTACTCGGCCGCGCGCTGTGACCGGTCGCGATGCGGCGCGCCGAACACGTCGAAGTCACACCAGCGCGTGGTGCCCACCAGGCGGATGCGCTTGCCGAGCGCGTCGACCACGGTCTTGCTTTCACATTCGAGCAACGTGATGCCCAGGCCGCGGCTCAGGGCGCGCAGGGCCGGCCAGGCCTGGGTGATTTCGCGCCCGTCGAACTCGTGGTTGCCGGCCACCAGCACCACCGGCACCGGCCAATGGCGGAACTGCTCGAACCCGGCCCAGCGGCTGTCGATGTCGCCGGCCAGCACCAGCAACTCCGCGCCGGGCGCGGGCGCCGGCACGAAAGACTCGGTTTCGAGGTGCAGGTCGGACAGCAGCTGCAGGAGCATCGCTCAGCGGCTGGCGATTCCGGGAACGCCGGGCCGCCGCAAGCCAGCCGGGCCGAATCGGGGGCCGGGCGCCGCGGCGCGACCCGGGGCGGTTGTCAGACGCCGTGGCATTGCTTGAACTTCTTCCCGCTGCCGCAAGGGCAGGCCTCGTTGCGCCCGACCTTGGGGACATCGCGCTTGACGGTGTCGACCTTGTAGCGCAACTCGCGCGTCAGGTCGGCCAGGTCGGCGACGGTGACAACCAGTTCTTCCATCGCGTCGTCCAGGGTCGCCAGCGGGTGTTCGCGGTCCAGCGTGGCAACGACTTCACGCTCTTCATCGGTCTCGGCCGGCAGGTGACGGAACAGCCGCGCCAGCGCCGCCATCACCGCGTCGTCGGGCATCTCCATCAGGTCGGGGAAACACAGGGTCGCGTGCTGGAAGCCCGCCACCCACGGCATCAGCGACTGCGACACGGGGTTCAGGCCCGCCAGGGCGTCGACCTCGCCTTCGGCGAGTTCCGCCGCGGGG
>JAYSVE010000451.1:0-1723 GCA_043718725.1 Methylibium sp. | reverse complement strand
AACGAGAACAACGCCCACCAGGCCGACGGCACCTACACCCTGGGATCAGGCCGCAGCGCCGGCTACGCGGTGCTCAACCTCAACGCCGACTGGCGGCCCACGCCGGCCGTGACGGTGTTCGTGCAGGTCAACAATGTGCTCGACCAGCGCTACAGCACGGCGGCGCAACTGGGTGCCACGGCGTTCGATGCCAACGGCCGCTTCGTGGCGCGGCCGCTCCCGGCCCATGCCAACGGCGACTGGCCGCTGGTGTCGTCGACCTTCTACGCGCCGGGCGCGCCGCGCAGCATCTACCTCGGCATGCGCTACACCTTCGGCCGCCGATGAGCCGCTGGTGGGTCGCCGATGAGCGGCCGCTGGACCGCTGGTGGGCCGCGGATCGAGCCGCTGAACGGGGGGCCGCTGATCGGGCCGGTCCAGGCTACAAGCTGGCGATGTAGTGGGCGATGTTGACGATGTCGTCGTCGCTCAGCGTCTCGGTCACCGAGGTCATGTTGCCGGCGTCGTTGGTGCGCTTGCGTGCCTTGAAGTCGCGCAACTGCTTGACGATGTAGTCGAAGGGCTGGCCGACCACCCGCGGGATCTCGTTCTGGCCGGCAAAGCCGCCCAGGTGGCACATGCTGCACAGCGCCTCATCGGCCCGGGCCTTGCCCAGCCGGGCTCTGGCGGGGTCGGGCTGGAACGCTTGCGGCGCCTGCTTCTGCGCGGCGAAGTAGCTGCTCAGCGCGCGCATCTCCTCGCGTGTCAGGCCCGTTGCCACCGGCGACATCTGCTCGTCGTGGCGCCGGCCCTGCTGAAAATCGCGCAACTGCAGGTAGAGGTAGCGTGCGGTCTGCCCGGCCAGCGCCGGCATGGCCGGCAGGCTGGGGCTGCCCTGCGGGCCGTGGCAGGCGATGCAGACGGTCACCTTGGGCGGCACTTGCGCGGTTTGCGCTGTGGCGGGTGGTGTGGTGGGTGCCGCGGTTTGCGCTCCGGCAAACGGCGTCGCCACCAGCAGCAGCAGGGTCAGGCGCCAGGCGGTGGGCGGTTGCATCGAGCGCATGGGGGACAGGGTAGCGCCAATACCTGCCCGCGCCGCTCATTCGGTGCGCGCCAGGCCCATGCGCTCGACCACCCGGCGCTCGTGCTCGTAGGCTGCACGCAGGGCGCGGGCGTAGTCGTCGGGCGGCAGGTAGGCCAGCTCCTGGTCGTAGCGGGCCAGGTCGGCGACGAAGGCGGGGTCGGTCATCGCCACCTTGAAGGCCTCGTGCAGCACCTGCACCACCGCGCTCGGCATGCCGGCCGGCCCGGCCAGGCCGTAGGGCAAGGTGGCCACGATGTTGTGGCCCAGCTCCTTGAGCGTGGGCACCTGCGGCCAGCGCTTGGTGCGCTGCTCGCCAAAGGTGACCAGCAGCCGCAGCTGGCCCGAGTCGACGAACGGCGCAAAGCCGTTGGAGTTGACGCCCACCATCACCTGGCCGGCGGCGACCGCGATCATCTGCTCGGAGGTGCCCTTGTAAGGCACGTGGATGTAGCTCAAACCGCGCTTGCCGAACAGCTCGTCCATCACCACGTGCGGCGTGGTGCCGGTGCCGTTGGTGGCGACGCTCAAGGCGCCGGGGTGCGCCCTGGCATGGCCGAACAGGTCGTCCAGCGACTTGAACGGGCTGGCCGCGGGCACGACGATGCCGAAGGTGACCCCCGACAACTGGATGATCGGCGTGGTGTCGCGGATCGGATCCCA
>JAYSVE010000046.1:0-5529 GCA_043718725.1 Methylibium sp. | reverse complement strand
ATGTTCTCGGCCGCGCTTTGCGCGCCGGTGACGATGTGCACCTTCACCTCCAGGCGCCCACCGCTCATGCCGATCGGTTCTTTCACCTCGTGCCCGTCGATCACGAACTCCTGCGGCTCCACCAGCAGCAGGCGCTGGTCGTTCGGGATGTTGATGGCCTTGGCGGTCTCGACCACCCGCGCCACGTCGACCGGCGTCACTTCCTTGTCGCGCACGATCACCATGCCGGTGCTGTTCTGGCCGCGGATGTGACTGCCGGTGATGCCGGTGTAGACCCGCGTGATCTTGCAGTCGGCCATCATCTCGGCCTCTTTGAGCGCCTGCTGGATGGCGGCCACCGTGGCGTCGATGTTGACCACCACGCCGCGCTTCAAGCCATGCGTCGCCGCGCTGCCCAGGCCGGCCATGCGCAACTCGCCCCCCGGCAGCAGTTCGGCCACCACCACCATCACTTTGGCGGTGCCGATGTCCAGGCCGACCACCAGATCCATGTATTCCTTGGCCATGCTCATTTCCTTGGGGTGACGGCGGCCGGGCCGGAGGTGGTGGAAATGCCCCGCAGTCGCACCGCGTAGGCTTCGTTGTGGCGCAGGTCCGCGTATTCCAGCGGCCGCTCATAGCGCGATGTCACCTGGCCGACGGTGCTGACGAAGCGCAAGGTGCGTTCGACGATTTCGTCGTCGCTGCCGCGGCCCAGTTCCAGCTCGGCGCCGGTGTCGAGTTCAACCCGCCACGAGCCGCGCCCCGACAGCGCCAGCGTTTCGATGCGCGCCTCCATGGGCGCCAGCAGCGGGGTCAGCCGGTTCAGCAGGCTCAGCATGTGGTCGGACGCGCCCTCCGCGCCCACCAGGGTCGGCAGCGACTCGTCCTCGACGTCGCCCAGGTTGGCCTCGAACACTTCGCCGAAGGTGTTGACCAGTTTGTCGCCGGCGCCGTCCTTGCCCCACAGCGCCACGGCACGGTGTTCCTGCAAACGCACCGCCAATCGGTTCGGCCAGACCCGGTTGACGACCGCCTGACGGACCCAGGGCACGGCTTCAAAGGCGCGCCGCCCCGCCGCCAGGTCGATGGTGAAAAAATTGCCCGCCAGGCGCGGCGCGGCCGTGGCGCGGATCGTCGACACGTTGTTGCGCGTGATATCGCCTTCGATGCGAATCGCGCGCAGCGTGAACACCGGTTGGCGCACCGCCCACATCAGCGCCAGAGCGGCGAGCGCCACCGCGACCATGCCCAGCAACACACCGACGGTCGTGTTCATCAGGCGCACATCGGGCGGCAGCGACGGGTTCAAGGCGTTCAGCATGGCCATGTCTTCAAGTCCGCGGCGCGGCGCCGGCCGCCGCGGTCGTGTCGAGCGCCGCATCGCCCAACAGGCGCAGGCAAAGTTGTTCGTAGCTCATGCCGGCCGCCTTGGCCGACATCGGCACCAGCGAATGCGAGGTCATGCCCGGCGAGGTGTTGATCTCCAGCAGGAACGGCTTGCGGTCGGCGTGGCGGATCATCAGGTCGGCCCGGCCCCAGCCGCGGCAACCCAGCGTGCGGTAGGCCTGCACGACGATGCGCTGGATCTCCTGCTCTTCGGCGGCGGGCAGGCCGCTGGGGCACTGGTACTTCACGGCGTCGGTGAAGTACTTGTTCTGGTAGTCGTAGGCGCCTTCGGGCGCCAGGATGCGGATCACCGGCAAGGCCCGCGCGCCGGCGCCCTGGCCCAGCACCGGGCAGGTCACTTCCTCGCCTTCGATGAACTCCTCGCACAACAGGTCGGGGTCGTACTGCGTGGCCAGTTGCACCGCGGCCTGCATCTGCGAATAGCCGCTCACCTTGCTGACGCCGATCGACGAGCCTTCGCGCGGCGGCTTGACGATCAGCGGCAGGCCCAGCTCGTCGGGCACGCGCAGCACGCGTTCGCGCGACTGCTGGTCGGGCAGCAGCCAGACGTAGCGCGGGGTCGGCAGGCCTTCGGCAAGCCAGACGCGCTTGGTCATCACCTTGTCCAGCGCCATCGCCGAGGCCAGCACGCCCGAGCCAGTGTACGGGATGCCCAGCAACTCCAGCGCCCCTTGCACCGTGCCGTCCTCGCCATGCCGGCCGTGCAGCGCGATGAAGCAGCGCGCATAGCCGTCGCGCCGGAGTTCGCCCAGGTCGCGCTCGGCCGGGTCGAAGGCATGGGCGTCCACACCTTGCGCGCGCAGCGCCGTCAGCACGCCGGTGCCCGACATCCGCGAGACCTCGCGTTCGGCCGAGTCGCCACCCATCAGCACCGCGACTTTTCCCAGCGTGGCGAGGTCGACGTTCATCGCGCCCCCTTCAGCATCTCGGCCACCTGCGCCGGCACGTTGCCGATCGAGCCCGCGCCCATCGCCACCACCACGTCGGCGTCGCGCGCCTGCTCGATGATGGTTTGGGGCATCAGCGCAATGTCGTCGACGAACACCGGGTCGACCTTGGCCGCAACCCGCAGGGCGCGCGCCAGCGCCCGTCCGTCGGCGGCGACGATGGGCGCTTCGCCGGCGGCATACACCTCGGCGAGCAACACCAGATCGGCGCTGCCGATGACCTTGACGAAGTCTTCGAAGCAGTCGCGGGTGCGGGTGTAGCGGTGCGGCTGGAACGCGAGCACCAGGCGCCGGCCGGGGAAGGCGCCGCGCGCGGCGGCCAGCGTCGCGGCCATCTCCACCGGGTGGTGGCCGTAGTCGTCGATCAAGGTGAAGCTGCCGCCGCCCTGCGCCGCGGCCACCGGTTGCTCGCCGTAGCGCTGGAAGCGGCGGTCCACGCCGTTGAAGTCGGCCAGGCCCTTCTGCACCGCGGCGTCGGGCAGTTCCAGCTCGGTCGCCACGGCAATCGCGGCCAGCGCGTTCAAGACGTTGTGGTCGCCGGGCAGGTTCAGCGTCACGTGCAGATCGGGCATCTTCGCGCCGTTGCGGCGCTGCACCGTGAACCGCATCAGGCCGGCGTCGGCCCGCACGTCGGTGGCGCGCACCATCGAATCGGCACCGAAGCCGTAGGTCACGACGGGGCGCGAGATCATCGGCATGATGGAGCGCACGCCGGCATCGTCGGCGCACAGGATCGCCGCGCCGTAGAACGGCATGCGGTGGATGAATTCGACGAAGGCCGCCTTCAGTTTGGCGAAGTCGTGGCCATAGGTGTCCATGTGGTCGGCGTCGATGTTGGTGACCACCGCCATCACCGGCAACAGGTTCAGGAACGAGGCGTCGGACTCGTCGGCTTCGACGACGATGTACTCGCCCGAGCCCAGGCGCGAATTGGCGCCGGCCGCATTCAGCCGCCCGCCGATCACGAAGGTCGGGTCGACGCCGGCCTCGGCCAGCACGCTGGTCACCAGGCTGGTGGTGGTGGTCTTGCCGTGCGTGCCGGCGATCGCGATGCCCTGCTTCAGGCGCATCAGCTCGGCCAGCATCACGGCGCGCGGCACCACCGGCACCCGTTTGGCGCGTGCCGCGATGACCTCCGGGTTGTCACCCTTCACCGCGGTTGACGTGACCACCGCCTCGGCGCCGGCAATGTTGGCCGCGTCATGGCCCAGCGCCACCCGAATGCCCAGCGACGCCAGGCGCCGCGTGGTCGGGCTGTCGCTCTGGTCCGAGCCCGAAACCCCATAGCCGAGGTTGTGCAGGATTTCGGCGATGCCGCTCATGCCGGCACCGCCCACGCCGACGAAATGAATGCGCTTGACGGCGTGCTTCATGCGACCACCCTCCGGGCACACCGGAGCTTCGTCGGCACCCGCGGACCTTCGACGAAATGAATGCGCTTGACGGCGTGCTTCATGCGGGCACCAAGCCTTCGATCTGATCGGCCACGCGCGCCGCGGCAAGCGGCCGGGCCAGCGCGCGCGCCGTGCTCGCCATGGCCAGCAACGCATCGCGCGTCAGCCCGGCCAGCAGGTCGGCGAGCCGGCGCGGCGACAACTCACCCTGCGGCAAGTGGATGGCGGCGCCCTGCCCGGCCAACCATTGGGCGTTGTCGCGCTGGTGCGAGGTGGTGCTGACGATCAGCGGCACCAGCACCGAGGCGACACCGGCGGCGCACAACTCGCTGACCGTCACCGCGCCGGCGCGGCAGACGATCACGTCACAGTCGGCCAGGCGACTGGCCATGTCGTCGATGAACGGCAGCACCTCGGCCTGGACCTGGGCGTCGGCGTACGCCGCCTGCACGCCGGCCTGATCGACCTGGCCCGTCTGGTGCGTGACCCGCGGGCGCTGGGCGGCGTCGAGCAAGGCCAGCGCCTGCGGCACGCACTCGTTGAGCGCGCGGGCGCCGAGGCTTCCGCCCACGACCAGCAGGCGCAGCGCGCCGGCACGGCCGGCGAAACGCCGCGCCGGCAACGCCAGCGCTTCGATCTCGGCGCGCACCGGATTGCCGGTGACGACCGCGCGCCGGGTCCGCTGTGCGGCGGCGCCGTCGAAGCCGAAGGCGACCGCGTCCGCGAGCGGCAGCAAGGCCCGGGTGCTCATTAGCAGCGCCGCATCGGCATTCACCAACACCAGCGGCTTGTTCAGCAACGAGGCCATCAGCCCGCCCGGGAAACAAACGTAGCCGCCCATGCCGAGCACGGCGCTGGCCTGGCGCCGGCGAATGATGCGCAGGCAATGCCAGAAGGCCGCCAGCAGGCGCAGCCCGCCGGTCAGGGTGTGCAGCAGTCCCTTGCCACGCAGGCCCGAGAACGCGATGCGGTCCATGTCGATACCCGAAGGCGGCACGAGCTTGTTTTCGATGCCGTGCGTGGTGCCCAGCCAACTGACGCTCCAGCCGCGCGATTGCATTTCGCGCGCGACCGCCAGACCCGGAATGACGTGACCGCCGGTGCCCGCCGCCATCACGATGAGGTGGCGGCTTTTCATGCGCGGCCTCCGCGCATGAGCTGCCTGTTCTGGCTGCGCCGAAACAGCACTCGGGTGCGCGTGCCGCCCACCCGGGCCTTGATTCGGCTGCGCCTCAACAAGGCTCTCATGCGCGGCCTCCGCGCATGAGCTGCCGATTTTCCACATCGATGCGCAGCACGATCGCGAGGGCGACCATGTTCATCAGGATCGCCGACCCGCCGAAGCTCATCAGCGGCAGCGTCAAGCCCTTGGTGGGCAGCAGGCCCAGGTTGACGCCCATGTTGATGAAGGCCTGCGCGCCGATCCAGATGGCAATGCCTTGCGCGAACAGGCCCGCAAACACCTGGTCCAGCGCGATCGCCTGGCGGCCGATGTGGAACAGGCGGCGCGACAACCAGAAGAACGCGACGATCACGCACGCCACGCCGACAAAGCCCAGCTCTTCACCGATGACCGCGAGCAGGAAGTCGGTGTGCGCTTCGGGCAGGTAGTGCAGTTTCTCGACGCTGCCGCCCAGTCCCTGGCCAAGCACCTCGCCGCGGCCGAAGGCGATGAGCGAATGCGACAGTTGGTAGGCCTTGCCCAGCGTGTACTTTTCGTCCCACGGATTGAGGTAGGCAAAGATGCGCTCGCGCCGCCACGGGCTCAGGCTGATCATCAGCACGAAGGCGCCGATCAG
>JAYSVE010000450.1:0-4011 GCA_043718725.1 Methylibium sp. | reverse complement strand
CGATCAAGGACGTCGACCCCGGCGCGCTCGTGCTGGGCCCCGAAGAATGGGGCTGGAGCGCCTATTTCCACAGCGGCCTGGACCAGCAGTGGGGCGCCGCCCACGGCTGGAGCGGAACCCTGCCCGACCGCGGCGCCAACGGCGGCCAGCCGCACCTGCCCTGGCTGCTCGACCAATTGCGCCGAAGCCACGAACGCAGCGGACGCCGCTTGCTGGATGTGTTCAGCGTGCACTACTACCCGCAGGGCGGCGAATCGGGCGACGACGTGTCGCCGGCGATGCAGCAATTGCGCAACCGCTCGACGCGTTCGCTGTGGGACCCGACCTACCGCGACGAGTCCTGGATCGCCGATACCGTGCGGCTGATCCCGAGGCTGCGCGAATGGGTCGCCGAGCATTACCCCGGAACCGCCACGGCGCTGACCGAATACGACTGGGGCGCGCAACATCACATCAGTGGCGCGCTGGCGCAGGCCGATGTTCTGGGCATCTTCGGCCGCGAAGGCCTGGACATGGCGGCGCGCTGGGAGGCCCCGACGCTGGGATCGCCGGCCTTCAATGCGATGCGCATGTACCGAAACTACGATGGCGCGAAGTCGACCTTCGGCGACATCAGCCTCGGCGTGCGCACCGACGCCCCCGACCGGCTGGCCGCCTTCGCCGCCGAGCGCGGCAGCGACGGCGCGTTGACGCTGATGCTGCTCAACAAGGACCTGGAATCGGCCGCGCCGCTGACGCTGCAGATCGAGGCCGACGAGCCGCGCGGCGGCAGCGCCCAGCGCTGGCAACTGACGGCGCGCAACGTCATCGAACGGGTGGCCGACCTGAAGGCGGTCGACTCGCGCTGGCAACTGACGCTGCCGGCGCAGAGCATCTCGCTGCTGGTGCTGGCGCGCGCGCAGGCGCCCGAGGCAGCACCGGCGCCGCTCAAGCCACCCGGCACACCTTGAGCATGTTGGTCCCGCCGGGGTAGCCCATCGGCTCGCCGCAGGTGATGGCGTAGGTGTCGCCGGGCTTGAGCACACCTTGCGCCACCAGCAGGGCCTCGGCCTTGGCCAGCGCCTCGTCGCGGTCGCGGTAGGCCGGCATCAGCAGCGGCCGCACATTGCGGTACAGCGTCATCTTGCGCTGCGACAGCAACTGCGAGGTCAGCCCGTAGATCGGCACCTTGATGCTGTGCCGGCTCATCCACAGCGCGGTCGAGCCCGACTCGGTCAGCGCCAGGATCGCCTTGCACCCCAGGTGGTGCGCCGTGAACAGCGCGCCCATGGCGATGGACTGGTCGATGCGGCCAAAGCGCTTGTTGGTGAAGTCGGTTTCGATCGTCGCATCGTCGGCGCGCTCGGCCTCCAGCGCAATCGCGGCGACCTGCTGAATGGTTTCGACCGGGTATTTGCCGGCTGCCGTTTCGGCGCTCAGCATCACCGCGTCGGTGCCGTCGAGCACGGCGTTCGCCACGTCGCTGACCTCGGCGCGGGTGGGCACCGGGTTGACGATCATCGACTCCATCATCTGGGTGGCGGTGATGACCACCTTGTCCATCTCGCGGGCCATGCGGATCATGCGTTTTTGCAGCGCCGGCACGACGGCATTGCCGACCTCGATGGCCAGGTCGCCGCGCGCCACCATGATGCCGTCGGAGGCGCGCAGGATCTGGTCCAGCACCGGAATCGCCTCGCTGCGTTCGATCTTGGCGATCAGCGCCGGCTTGTGACGCCACGCCTCGCCCGCCACGTTGGCGAGCTGGCGCGCCATCTCCATGTCGGTCGCGCTCTTGGGGAAGCTGACGGCCAGGTATTCGCACTGGAAGCTCATCGCGGTCTTGATGTCTTCCATGTCCTTGGCCGTCAGCGCCGGCGCGGTCAGGCCGCCGCCGGCCTTGTTGATGCCCTTGTTGTTGGACAGCACGCCGCCGACCATCACGGTGGTGTGGACCTCTTCTCCACGCACCGCGTCGACGATCAGCCGAAGCAGGCCGTCGTTGAGCAGCAGGGTGTCGCCGGGCTTCACGTCGCGCGGCAGTTCCTTGTAGTCCAGACCGACGCGCTCGTTGGTGCCGAGCGCGGTGCCGGCGCCGTCCAGGATGAACTTCTGGCCGTTCTCCAGCAGGGTCTTGCCGCCTTCGAACTTGCCCACGCGGATCTTCGGGCCCTGCAGGTCGGCCATGATGGCGACCTCTCGGCCCGCCCGCTTGGCGACTTCGCGCACCAGGGTGGCGCGGTCGACGTGGTCCTTGGCGCTGCCGTGCGAAAAGTTCAGGCGCACCACGTCGACCCCGGCGCGGATCATTTGCTCCAGCACCTCGGGTGAGCTGGACGCGGGGCCGAGGGTGGCGACGATCTTGGTGGCGCGCGGCATGGCGGTCTCCGTTGTTGTTGGGGTGAAGCTCAGCCGTCGCCGGTCAGGCGAGCGCGCCGCGAGGCGCTGGCGGATTCGTCGTCAAGCCTGGGCGCGCCGTTGCAGGATCTCGAAGGCCGGCAAGGTCTTGCCCTCCAGCACTTCCAGGAACGCGCCGCCGCCGGTGGAGATGTAGCCGACCTGCTTTTCAATGCCGTACTTGGCGATCGCCGCCAGCGTGTCGCCGCCACCGGCAATGCTGAAGGCGCTGGAGGCCGCAATGGCGCGCGCGATGGCCTCGGTGCCATGGGCGAAGGCGTCGAACTCGAACACGCCGACCGGGCCGTTCCAGACGATGGTGCCGGCGGCCTTGAGCTGCGCGGCCAGGATCTGCGCGGTTTGCGGGCCGATGTCGAGGATCAGGTCGTCGTCGGCCACGTCGGTTGCGGCCTTGACGGTGGCCGGCGCATCGGCCTTGAAGGCCTTGGCGGTGACCACGTCGACCGGGATCGGCACCGCCGCGCCGCGCGCCTTCATGGCGTCGATCACGGCCAGGGCCTCGCTGAGCAGGCTGGCTTCGGCCAAGCTCTTGCCGATCTTCATGCCCGCGGCCAGCATGAAGGTGTTGGCGATGCCGCCACCGACGATCAGCCCGTCCACATTCTTCGCCAGGCTTTGCAAAATGGTGAGCTTGGTGCTGACCTTGCTGCCCGCGACGATCGCCACCAGCGGCCGTTTCGGGTGCGCCAGCGCCTGGGTGATGGCATCGATCTCGGCGGCCAGCAGCGGGCCGGCGCACGCCAACTTGGCGTACTGCGCAATGCCGTAGGTGCTGGCTTCGGCACGGTGCGCGGTGCCGAAGGCGTCGTGCACGAAGATGTCGCACAGCGCGGCCATTTTGCGAGCCAGCGCTTCGTCGTTCTTCTTCTCGCCCTTGTTGACGCGGCAGTTTTCCAGCATCACCAGTTGGCCCGGCGCCACGCTCACGCCGTCGACCCAGTTGGCGACGAGGGGCACGTCGAAGCCGAGCAACTCGCCCAGCCGCCTGGCCACCGGCGCGAGCGAGTCAGCCGGCTTGAATTCGCCTTCGATCGGTCGCCCCAAGTGCGACGTGACCAGCACCGCGGCACCGGCCTTCAGCGCCATCTGGATGCAGGGCACCGAGGCGCGGATGCGGGTGTCTTCGGTGATGTGGCCGGCGTCGTCCTGCGGCACGTTCAGGTCGGCGCGGATGAACACGCGCCGGCCGGCGACCTTGCCGGCGTGGATGAGATCGGTGAAGCGGATGACGTTCATGGGGGGCCGTAACGAGAGGGTTGATTTTAGAGTAACCGGGTTACACGCCGGCACCCACACATTACCAGCCCGATGGGCGCGACGGGTCGAAGAGGGTCACGGTGCGCGGGGAGCCTTTGATCGGGTTCTCCCGCGCAATGGACCGGAAGTCCGTGTGCCCATCAAACCGGTCCCACCACGAAGGACTGGCCGACTTCGATGGGCGTTCCCTGCAGGAACTGCCTCGCCGGCAGGCGCTTGCCACCAGGGCGCTGCAGCTCGGTCAGGCGCAGGGCCGCGTCACCGCAGGCCACGCTGATGCCGCGCTCGTCGACCGCCAGCACCCGGCCCGGCGCGCCGACGCCCGCGCCCAGCTCGGCACGCCAGCATTTGAGGGTG
>JAYSVE010000449.1:0-4015 GCA_043718725.1 Methylibium sp. | reverse complement strand
AGGCCGACTGGGCCGCCCATGTCGACCAGTGGCTGGCGACCGAAGGCGACCGCGCCTTTGTCGCCTCGCTGATGGGCCGCGTCGTCGAGACCGGCAAGTACGCCCACTGGATCGCCCCGCCGGCCATCGGCATCAACAAGCAGCCGGTGGGGTTCGAGTACGTCCGATTTAATTGAGCCCCTGGTCAGGTGCCCCCCAGTCGCTGCGCTCCTGCCCCCGAGGGGCGCCACCCATCGGACCGGCAAAGCCGGCTCCTTGGGCGTGGCTTGATGGGCCGCTCGCTTCGCTTCGCAGGCGATGCGCGGCTACCATGTGTACGGCCTTGTATGCGAGCCGCCCTTGACTGAATTGCGCCGCCATGAACGCTACGGAAACCACCGTCATCATCCAGCAGCACCTGATCGACCCGGAGGTCTGCATCCGCTGCAACACCTGCGAGGAAACCTGCCCGGTCGACGCGATCACGCACGATGGCCGCAACTACGTCGTCGACGCCGCCATCTGCAACGCCTGCAACGCCTGCATCTCGCCCTGCCCGACCGGCAGCATCGACCACTGGCGCAGCGTCCCCAAGGCGCAGGCGTACACGGTGGCAGAACAACTGACCTGGGACGAGCTGCCGGCGGCGCTGCCGCTGCCCGCTGGCGCATCGGCAAACGCGGCGGCAAACGCATCGGCGACCGCAGCGGCGAACGCATCGGCGATCGGGGCCGCGCCGGAAGCTGACGCCGCGCCGGGCAGCGCCGAAGCGCCTCAGACCAACGCCGCCACGTCGCCGTCGTCCACGACCGCGCCGTGGTCCGCCGCGCACCCTTACCTGCACCTGTACAGCCTGAAAAAACCCGTCGTCGCCACCGTGGCCGGCAACTTCCGCCTGACCGCACCCCACGTCGACAATGACGTGCGCCACATCGTGCTCGACCTGGGCACGCAGTTCTTGCCGCTGCTCGAAGGCCAGTCGGTGGGCATCGTGCCGCCGGGGCTGGACGCCAGCGGCCGCCCGCACTACCTGCGCATGTACTCCGTGGCGAGCCCGCGCACCGGCGAGCGCGAGGGCTACAACAACCTGTCACTCACCGTCAAGCGGGTCACGCAAGACCACGACCGCCGGCCCACCGTGGGCGTGGCCTCGAACTTCTTGTGCGACCTCAAGAAGGGTGACACGGTGCGCCTCACCGGCCCGTTCGGCGCCAGCTTCCTGATGCCCAACCACCTTGGCTCCAGCCTGCTGATGGTGTGCACCGGCACCGGCTCGGCGCCGATGCGCGCGATGACCGAGCACCGCCGCCGCCTGAAGGAATCCGGCAAACCCGTGGGCGGGAAGTTGATGCTGTTCTTCGGTGCGCGTACGCCCGCGGAGCTGCCCTACTTCGGCCCGCTGACCAAGCTGCCGCCCGAGTTGATGGACACCACGCTGGCGTTTTCGCGCGTGGCGGGACAGCCGCGCACCTATGTGCAGGACCGCATCCGCGAACGCGCGCGCGACGTGGCCGAGCTGCTGCGCGGCGACCTCTTCGTCTACCTGTGCGGCCTGAAGGGCATGGAGACCGGCGTGCTCGACGCCCTCGAACAAGCCTGCATCCAGACCGGCCAGCACTGGCCTGCATTGCACCAGCGCCTGGTGGACGAAGGACGCTTCCATGTCGAAACCTACTGACGTCGGGGCGCCCGGCCCGCTGCAAGCCGGCACGCCGGCGCAACAAACCGTCGGCGTCATCGGCGCCGGCACCATGGGCGCCGGCATTGCCCAGGTGGCGGCCGCCAACGGCCATCCGGTGCGCCTGTTCGATGTGCGCGCCGGCGCCGCGGCGGGGGCCATCGCCCAAACCGCCAAGGCGCTGGACAACCTCGTCGACAAGGGTCGCCTCACGGCGGCCGAGCGCGACGCCACCGTGGCGCGCCTTGGCGTGTGCGAGACCCTGGCGCAGATGGCCGATGCCGCGCTGGTGGTCGAGGTCATCATTGAAAACCTCGACGCCAAACGCAGGCTGATGCTGGAGGTCGAGGCCGTGGTGGCGCCCCACGCGGTGCTGGCGTCCAACACCTCGTCGATCTCGATCACGGCCATCGCCGCCGGCCTGCAACGCCCGCAGCGCGTGGTCGGCATGCACTTCTTCAACCCCGTGCCGCAGATGAAGCTGGTCGAGGTGGTGTCGGGTGCCGAGACCGACGCCGGCGTGGCGCAGGCCGTGTTCGAGCTGGCAAAGCGCTGGGGCAAGACGCCGGTGCATGCCAGCAGCACGCCCGGTTTCATCGTCAACCGCATCGCCCGGCCCTATTACGCCGAGGCGCTGGCGCTGTTGCACGAACAGGCCGCCACGCCGGCCGCGCTCGACGCGCTGGCCCGCAGCGCCGGCTTTCGGTTGGGCCCCTTCGAGTTGATGGACCTGATCGGCCACGACGTGAACTACGCGGTGACGCAGTCGGTGTTCGATGCCAACTATTTCGACCCTCGCTACCGGCCCTCACTGGTGCAAAAGGCCCTGCTCGACGGCGGCCGGCTCGGGCGCAAGGTCGGCCGCGGCTTTTACGACGGCGTGCCGGCGGCCGCGTCGGCCTTCATCGAGCCCGTCACGCCGCCCGAGCCCCGCGGCCCGCCGATGACGCTGTGCGGCGGCGGCGCGCTGGCGCGTGGCCTGTCCGCCTGGATGGCCCAGCGCGGGCTGGTTTTCGGCGTCGACGCCGGCACCGACTGGACCGGCTGGAAGCTCGGCGCCGTGGAACTGCACATCACCGATGGCCGCACCGCGATGCAACGCGCCGCCGAGCGCGGCTGCGCCGACCTGGCGGTGCTGGATCTGCCGCTGCTGTCCGACAAGATGAGCGCCATCGCCGTGGCGTTTGCGGCCAGCGCCTCCGACGCGGCGCGGCACACCGTGCGCGGGGCGCTGCGCGCCTTCGGCTGGCAGGCGCAGGAATTGCGCGACACCCCCGGCCTGTGGGCCGCGCGCACGGTCTGCATGCTGGTCAATGAAGGGGCCGACGCGGTGCACCAGGGCGTGTGCACGGAAGCGGCGAGTAACCTGGCGATGAAGCTCGGCACCAACTGGCCGCACGGGCCTTTCGAGTGGCTCGCCGCGCTCGGCATCGAGCGCGTGGTCGCGGTGCTCGACCACCTGCACGCCTTCACACGCAGCGAGCGCTACCGCGTCAGCCCGTTGTTGCAGCAGCGCCTGTGGGCGCAGCGCCTTGCCCAACCGGCCGAGCAAGGTGCAAACCAATGAACATCAAGATCGCCAGGCCAGCGTGGCCGCGGCGGCTTGATGGCGCCCGCCGAGCGTCATGATTTCCGGGCCCCGAACCGCTACCATTTGAAGCCGGTTCTCCCGCCGACCGACTCGGCAAAACAGGAGGCGCGCATGAAGGCGATTCACTCCACACTCCTCGCGGCGGCGCTGTGCGCCTTGTGCCCCATGGCGCAGGCCGAGTCGCTGCGCTGCAACGGCCAGTTCACCGAGGTCGGTGATTCGCGCCTGTCGGTGCTGTACAAATGTGGCGAGCCGGTGCTCAAGGATTCTTTCTGCGCCGCCGTGTACACCGCCTTGTCGGTGCAGCCCGTACCCGCGCCGTTTGCGGCCAGTGTGTTGCCCTGCCTGCAGGTCGACGAGTGGCTCTACGACCGCGGCCCCGGCCAGATGATGGCGACGGTGCGCTTCCAGTTCGGGGTGGTCCAGGCGATCCGCTACGGGCGCATGCCGCAGTAGCACCCGAGGCAGGGTAGCCCACGGACCATGGACCGACGCCAAACCCAGCCTGATGCGGGCCGAACGGCCGGCTATTCAGGCACGCCACTGGCCAGCAAGCTGGGCATCCAGGCCGGCGGCCGGGTCGTCGCCGTCTGCTCCCCGGACGACCGGTCGGGGCTGAAGCTGGTGATTCGCAGGTCGCGTCAACCTAAGAACCGCAGTTGACCCCATGCGGACCCCGGGAAAGCCAGCACTGGCACGGGTTTGATGGCATTTGGCAAACTCACCCGATGGGTGAAGTCATCGAGCAGAAGAAAACTGTGTTGGCG
>JAYSVE010000448.1:0-1726 GCA_043718725.1 Methylibium sp. | reverse complement strand
GCGCTGCAGGTTCATGCAATGGCCGCGCGGGCAGACGAAGACGTCGTCCTGGCAGACCAGGTTGACGAAGATCGAATCGCGCGGGAAGTCGCGGATCATCTCCGGCGTGCGGTCGATCACGGGCGCATTGGCGCGCACGTCGGCGACACGCATCACCTCCAGGTCGACGCAGGTCTGGCGGGCCAGCAGGCCGTCGTGGGTGTGGGGTGAGCGGCGCAGGCCGACCCGGTGGTTGCGGCACTCGGCCTCCCAGTGGGCGACGCGTTGTTCGAACGGCACCGCTCGGTGCGGATGCGGCTGACCTTGGCGGCTGGGCTGAGCATGGCGACGCGGACATAAACGGCCGCCGTGCGGTGCAGGCTCAGCGCAACCCCTTGGGGTTACCGCTCAGCCGCTCAGCCGCTCAGTCGCTCAGCCGAACCCGAGCACGACCCGGCGCGTCATCGCCGATTTCTTTTCGATCCTGGTGACGACCACCACACCGATCTCGGCGGTGTTGGCCACATGCGTGCCGCCGCAGGGTTGCGCATCGACCCCCTCGATCTCGAGCACCCGCACCCGGCCCAGGCCGTTCGCCGATCTTGGCGGCTGCACCCGCATGCTGCGCACCAGGCCGGGGTTGGCGTCGAGTTCGGCTTCGCTGATCCAGCGGTGCCGCACGGCATGCGCCCCGGCCACCAGCCGCGCCAGCCCGGCGGTCAGCAGTTCCTTGTCGAGCGGCTCGCTCATGTGGAAGTCCAGCCGCGCGTAGTCGGCCGTGATCGAGCAGCCATCGACCGGGTGCGGCACCAGTGCACACAGCAGGTGGGTGGTGGTGTGAAAGCGCATGTGGCACAGCCTGCGCCGCATGTCGATGCGCGCCTGCACCGGCTGGCCGGGCGCAAGGCGCGCCAGCAGTGCTTCTTGTGCCGGCGCGGGCACATGCACGATCTCACCCGCCAGCGTGCCCTTGCGCGTGTCGGCGATGTGCAGCTCGGCGCCGTCGGCCAGCACCAGCGTGCCGCGGTCACCGGCCTGGCCGCCGCCCAGCGGGTAGAACACGGTGCGGTCGAGCTGCACGCCGCGCTCGTCGATGTTGCTGATGTGCGCGTCGCAAGCGCCGAGCGTCGCGTCTTCGCGGAACAGTTCTTCGGTCATGGGTGGGCGCTCAACGGGGCTTGCGAAAGTCGTTCTCGATCCAGGCCAGCGCGTTGGCCGCATTGAGTTTGAAGCCGGCGTTGACGCGAACCTGCGCGAGCCGCTCGCCCAGGCCATCGCGCGCGCCCAGCAAGGCATGCGGGTCGTCTTCGTCGGCGACGATGTCCAGCGTGACGTTGACGCGTCGGGCGCCCACGGTCACGCTGAGGCTTTTGTGGTGCAGCGCGTGCAGGTGCTGTTCGTGGCGGCGCACCACTTCACAGGCGGTCTTGACCAGCGTGTTGAATGCGGCAACGTCGAGCGGCTTGGGGTTCTTCTTGTCGCGCCCCATGGTCCACGGGCCCACCAGCGCGGGTTCGGGCTCGCCGGCCTTGATCATCTCGACGGCCCAGCCGTCATCGTCTTCGTTCTTGATGACGCGGGCGGTCCAGCCGTTGTCCATCCACAGGCGCGCCTCTTTGACGGCGTCGGGTGTTTCGGGCTCGGGGGCTGGGCTCATCGCGGAGGGTGTCATGGCGCAAATGTTAAACGCTGCCTCTGGACTGGACGGTTGGCGCCCTCAACCGATGTCGCTGGGCGGCTGCTGGCG
>JAYSVE010000447.1:0-9663 GCA_043718725.1 Methylibium sp. | reverse complement strand
CGACCGGCCGGCCGGCGAGATCGTCTTCGAGGACGTGAGCTTCACCTACGGACCCGGCCACCCGGTGCTGAACCATGTGTCCTTGCGCATCGCCGCGGGCGAGCGCGTAGCGCTGGTCGGACCTTCGGGCTCGGGCAAGTCGACGCTGCTGGCGCTGCTGCTGCGCCTGTACGAGCCCAGCAGCGGGCGCATCCTGATCGACGGCATCGACATTCGCCGGCTGCGCCGCGAGAGCCTGCGCCGCGCGATCGGTGTGGTGCCGCAGGACAACATGCTGTTCGCCGTGTCGGTGCGCGAGAACATCGCGTACGGCATGCCGCAGGCCTCGGCGCAAGCCATCGAGCGCGCCGCGCAGGACGCACGCGCGCATGAATTCATCATCGACCTGCCCGAGGGCTACGACACCGAGATCGGCGAGCGCGGCGGCAGCCTGTCGGGCGGCCAGCGCCAGCGCCTGTGCCTGGCGCGCGCGCTGGTCAAGGACGCGGCCATCCTGGTGATGGACGAGCCCACCGCGTCGATCGATGCGGTCTCGACCCGGCTGATCCACGAAGCCGTGGCGCGGGTGCACCGCGGCCGCACGCTGGTGGTGATCTCGCACGAATACGCCGACATGGCCAGCTACGACCGGGTGCTGGTGATCCAGGACGGCAGGCTGGTCGAGTCCGGCCCCCATGAAACCCTGTTGAAAGCGCGCGGACCCTATCTCGCGCTGGTGGAGCGCCGTCATGCATGACACCCTTTTGCCTCAACGCCTGAGCCTTGCCGCCGGCGGCACCGCCCGCGGCGCCGCGGCGCGGCCCAGCCTGCTGTTCTATTGCCAGCACTCGCTGGGCATTGGCCACCTGACGCGCTCGTTCGCGTTGGCCCAGGCGATGGCGCGCCACTTTCAGGTGGTGTTCCTCAACGGCGGGCGCTTGCCGGCCGGCCTGCCGGTGCCGGACAACATCGAGGTGATCGACCTGCCGCCGCTGGGCATGGACGACGGCCACACCGTCATCAGCCGCGACGCCCTGCACAACGTGGCGCAGGCCAAGCTGCGCCGCGGCGCCTTGATCGACGCCGCAGTGCGCCAGCACCGGCCGGCGGTGCTGCTGGTGGAGCTGTTCCCGTTCGGGCGCAAGAAGTTTGCCGGCGAGATCCTGCCGATGATCCGCGCCGCCCGACGCCAGAGCGGTGGGCGCGCGCTGGTGGCGTGCAGCCTGCGCGACATCCTGGTCGACGCGCGGCCCGACCAGCAACACCACGACGACCGCGCACGCTGGCTGGCCGATCGCTATTTCGACACCGTGCTGGTGCACGCCGACCCGGCGTTCGCGCGCCTCGAAGACAGCTTCCACCCGAGCCGGCCGATGCGCGTGCCGGTGCACTACAGCGGCTATGTGGTGCCGGCGCGCGAGACGCTGGCACAGCAGCCGCGCGGCGCCCACCTGCTGGTGTCGGCCGGGGGCGGCATCGTCGGCGACGCCTTGTTCCGCACCGCGCTGCAAGCGCGTGCCTTGCTGCGCACGCCGTTGACGCTGCGGCTGATCGCCGGCCCGTTCCTGCCCGAGGCGCACTGGTTGGCGCTGCAACAGGCGGCCCGCGGCGTCGCCGGCGTCGAACTGCTGCGCCAGGTGCCGGACATGGTGGCCGAGATGCGCGCGGCCCGCGCCTCCATCAGCCAGTGCGGCTACAACACCGCGCTGGACATCGTCGTCGCCGGCGTGCCGGCGCTGGTCGTGCCCTACCAGACGCCCGCTGAAAACGAACAGACCGAACGCGCCACGCGCATGGCCGCGCTGGGCGCGATGCTGCACATGAACCCCGCCGAGCTGAACCCCGCCGGGCTGGCCGCACACATCGAGGCCCTGCTGGGCTTTCGGCCGCGCGCCGCGGCGCTGGACCTGAACGGGGCCCGCCGCAGCGCGCAGTGGCTGCATCAAATGCACCTGGCCGCGCCGGCCACGCTGGCGCTGGGGGCCACGGCATGAAGGTCGGCATGGAAGCCGTCCTGGCGGCGCTCGACGCCGCCCGCGCGCCGGTCGACTTCTTCCTGCGCGACGACGACGCCGGCTGGGACGACGAACGCCTGTTCGCCCTGTTGCGCCGCACCGAACGCGCCGGCGTGCCGATCGACCTGGCGGTGATCCCGCAGGCCACCGGGCTGGGGCTGGCGGCCGAACTCCGGGCCAGTGTCGACGACTCGGCGGGGCGGATCGGCCTGCACCAGCACGGCCACACGCACGACAACTTCGAGCCCGTCGGGCGCAAGTGTGAATTCGGCGCCAGCCGCGAACTGGCGGCGCAGCGCAGGGCCCTGCTGGCCGGGCGCGAGCAACTGCGCGGGCTGTTCGGTGCGCGGCTCGACGGCTTCTTCACGCCGCCGTGGAACCGCTGCGTCCCCGGCACGCCGGCGTTGCTGGCCGAACTGGGTTACGCCGGCATCTCGCGCGACGCCACGGCCCCGCCGCAGGCGGACCTGCCCGAGTTGTCCGTCCACGTCGACTGGTGCAAGCAGCGGCGCCTGGCGGCCGAGCGTGGCGAGTCCAGCGGCCACGCCATCGCGCTGGAACTGGCGCGCCATGTTCAGGGCGGCGCGACGGTCGGGCTGATGCTGCACCACGCCCAGATGAGCGATGTCGAACTCGACTGGCTGCACACCTGGCTGGCGGGTTGGGCCCGCCATCCGAACGCGCGCTGGCGCTCGATGCGCCAGTTGATGCCTCAACGCACGCCGGCGGCCGCGGACCGCAGCCGTGCCCCCATGGAGAACTTGACATGAAGATCCAACTGTCGTGGTGGGTTTTGACCCTGGCCGCCGCCGGCCTCGTGGCCACCGGCGTGGCGTGGACGCGAACCGGTTCGAAGGACCCTGGCCAGGCGCTGGCGACGGCGCCTGTCGTGCGCGGCGACATTGAAGACGCCGTCTCGGCGCTGGGCTCGGTGCAGCCGCGCGAGTTCGTCGACGTCGGCACGCAGGTGTCGGGCCAGGTCAAGCGGCTGCACGTGGCGGTCGGCGACAACGTCGAATCGGGCACGGTCGTGGCCGAGATCGACACCGCCGTGCTGGCCGCCAAAGTCCAGGCCGACCAGGCCACGCTGCTCGGCCTGGCGGCGCAGGTGGAGGAGAAACAGGCCCAACTCGCGTTGGCGAACCGCCAGCACCGGCGCAACCTGACGATGTTCCAGCAAGACGCGGTGAGCCGCGACGCGCTCGAAACCAGCCAGGCGGCGACCCAGGTGTCGGCCGCGCAGGTGGCGGCGCTGCGGGCGCAGCGCCAGCAGACGCTGGCCGCGCTGCGGATCAACCAGGCCAATCTCGCCTATGCCAAGGTCCACGCGCCGATGAGCGGCACGGTCGTGGCCCTCAGTGCGCGCGAAGGGCAGACGCTCAACGCCAGCCAGCAGGCGCCGGTGCTGATGCGCCTGGCCAGGCTCGACACCATGACCGTCGTGACCCAGGTCTCCGAAGCGGATGTGATGCGCCTGAAAGCCGGCACCGAGGTCTACTTCAACACCTTGGGCCGGCCCGACCGGCGCTGGACCGCCCAGGTCCGGCAGGTCATGCCGACGCCGGAAACCGTCAACAACGTGGTGCTCTACAACGTCTTGTTCGACGTGGCCAACGCCGACCGGCAACTGATGACGCAGATGAGCGCGCAGGTGTTTTTCGTTCTCGCGCAGGCCAGGGACGCGCTGCTGGTTCCGCTGGCGGCGCTGGGCGCCAGAACCAAGCCGATGGCGCCGGCCGGGCCCGCGACCGCGCAGCCCGGCGATGGCGACGAGGCGGGTGCCAGCGTGCCGGCCGGCGCCGCGTCGCCCAAGGCGACGCCGGCGCGCGCCGCCAGGGACACCGGCGAGGCCTCAGTCAGCCGCGCTTTCCGGGTTCGGGTGCTGAAGAACGGCGTCGTCGAGCAACGCGAGGTCGTCGTCGGCGTCATGAACCGCCTGTCGGCGCAGGTGCTGGCCGGGCTGACCGAGGGCGAGCAGGTGGTGGTGAGCGCGGCGCGCGAAACCACCCCACGCGCCGCCGGGGCCAGGGACCCCGCCCGGAAAACGGCCAAGCTGTGAGCGCCGCGATGGCCACCGCCACCAAAGCCCAGCACGCGCTGATCGAACTCCGCGGCCTGAGCAAGACCTACCACGCCGCCGGCCTGGCGGTGCCGGTTTTGCATGGCGTGACGCTGGACATTCACGAGGGCGAGTACGTCGCCATCATGGGCCAGTCGGGGTCGGGCAAGACCACCTTGATGAACCTGATCGGCTGCCTGGACACGCCCAGCGACGGAGACTACCGCTTCGATGGCGAGGATGTCTCCCGCTTCGACCCCGACCGCCTGGCGCTGCTGCGGCGCGACACCTTCGGCTTCATCTTCCAGCGCTACAACCTGCTGGCCAACGCCACCGCGACCGAGAACGTCGAGATTCCCGCGGTCTATGCGGGCGCGCCCCCGGCCGAGCGCCACTCGCGTGCCCGCGACATCCTGAGCTCGCTGGGCCTGGCCGACCGCCTGGACCACCGGCCCACCCAACTCTCCGGCGGCCAGCAGCAGCGCGTCTCGGTGGCGCGCGCGCTGATGAACGGCGGCCGCGTGATCCTGGCCGACGAACCCACCGGCGCGCTGGACAGCCAAAGCGGCGCCGAGGTGATGGCGCTGCTGGGCGATCTCCATCGCAAAGGCCACACGGTGATTCTGATCACCCACGACCCGCAACTCGCGCAGCAGGCCGGGCGCCGCATCGAGATGCGCGACGGCGTGATCGTGGCCGACACGCGGAACACCCAACACCTGCCCGGGGTGCCCAAGCGCTTGCTCCCGGCGCGCGCCGCGCGGCCCGCCGCCGGCCTGCTGCCCGATCTCATCGAGGCCGTCAGGATGGCCGGGCGATCGCTGCGCGCCAACCTGTTTCGCACCTCGCTGACGCTGCTGGGCATCGTCATCGGCGTCGGCTCGGTGGTTGCCATGCTGGCGCTCGGCGACGGCAGCAAGCAGGCGGTGCTGAGCCGCATCGAGGCGATGGGCACCGACCTGCTGCTGGTGCGCCCCGGGACCCGCGGCGTGCGCGTCAGCGGCGAGCCGGTCACGCTGGTGCCCGAGGACGCCGACGCGATTCGCGAGCTGCCCAACGTGGCGCAAGCGGTGCCCGAGTACACCGCCGGCGCCACGCTGCGCGCCGCGAATGCCGACACCATCGCCACCATCAACAGCACCACCGCGGCCCTGCCGCTGGCGCGCAACTGGCGCGTCGAGCAGGGCGCGTTCTTCAGCGAGTCCGACGTGAGCAGCCATGCGCCGGTGGCGGTGCTGGGCCAGACGGTGCTCGCAAACCTGTACCCGCCAGGGTTCGACCCGGTGGGCAGCCATGTGCTGGTCAACAACATCCCGTTCCAGGTGATCGGTGTGATGGCGCGCAAGGGTGCGACCACCAGCGGCACCGACATGGACGACGTGGTCTTCATCCCGATCACGACCGGCCGCATGCGCCTGTTCGGCCGGCGCTACGTGCGCGCCATCACTGTGCAGGTCGACGACGTGTGGCACATCGACGCCACCCAGCAGGCCATCACGACGCTGCTCAGCGCGCGCCACCGCAAGCCCGACTTCCAGATCCGCAACATGGCCGACATTCTGGAGACTGCGGCCGACACCCAGAACACGCTGACCGTGCTGCTGGGCTCGATTGCCGCGATCTCGCTGCTGGTGGGCGGCATCGGTGTCATGAACATCATGCTGGTCAGCGTGACCGAGCGGGTGCGCGAGATCGGCATTCGCATGGCCAGCGGCGCGCGCCGCTTGAACATCTTGCTGCAGTTCAACACCGAGGCGCTGGTCGTGTGCGCCATCGGTGGCGTGCTCGGCGTGCTCGGCGGTCTGGCGGTGGCGTGGCTGGCACGCAGCCTGGGCCAGCCGGTGGTGTTTTCGTTGACGCCGGTGCTGCTGGCCTTCGGTAGCGCGTTCGCCACCGGCCTGTTGTTCGGCTACCTCCCCGCGCGCAAGGCCGCGCGGCTGGACCCGGTCGTGGCCTTGAGTACCGAGTGACAGGAGCCACCCGTGCGCGCCAAGCTCTATTGCATTCCCCTGGCGGTTCTTCTGACCGCCTGCGCCGCCGGGCCGGCCTACCAGCGCCCCGACGTGGTCGTGCCCACGGCGTGGCAGGCCAGCGTTGCGGCGCCGCCGGGCGCGCCGGCGCCCACGGTCTGGTGGACCGAGTTTCAAAACCCCGAACTTAACCGCTTGATCGCCGCCGCCGTCGACGGCAACCGCGACCTCAAGGCCGCCGGCAGCCGCATCGCCCAGGCCCGTGCGCTGGCACGCGTCGCCGGCGCGGACCTGTCGCCGTCGCTGACGGCGGGCGCCGCTGTGGCGACCGACAAGCGCCATGGCGCCGCGCGCTCGACGACCCACAGCGCTGGCGTCGGCGCCAGTTTCGAGCCCGACCTGTGGGGCAAGAACCGGCAATCGCAACAAGCCGCGATCGGCCGGCTGCGCAGCAGCGAGCATGCCCAGCAGGGTGTGAAGCTGGCGTTGCAGGCCGAGGTCGCCGGCACGTACTTCCAACTGCTGTCGTCGCTGGACCGCCTGGCCGTGGCGCGCAAGACCTTGAGCAACACCGAGTCGGTGCTGCGGCTGTTGCAGACGCAGCACCAGGCCGGCGCCATCTCCGGCCTGGAGCTCGCGCGCCAGCAAGGCCTGGTGGCCTCGGTGAAGGCCGCCATCGCGCCGCTGGAGCGCGAGCGCCAGCAGGCCCTCGATGCGCTGGCGCTGCTGCTCGGGCGCCACCCGCAGGACCTGGCGCTGGCGATGGCGCCGCTCGCTTCGGTGCGGCTGCCGCAGGTCGCAGCGGGCCTGCCGTCCACGCTGCTCGAACAACGGCCCGACATCCGCCAGGCCGAAGCCGATCTGGTCGCCGCCAACGCCGACATCAACGCCGCGCGCGCCGCGATGTTCCCCAGCCTCAGGCTGACCGCGGAGGGCGGCTTCGCGAGTGCCTCGCTGGCGTCGCTGCTGCGCTCGGGAAGCGTGTTCTCCGCCTTGGCCGCGGGCCTCACCGCACCGCTGTTCGACGGCGGGCGCCTGAAGGGTCAACTCGAACTCGCCCAGGCGCGCCAGGACGAACTGGTGCAGGTGTACCAGCAGTCCATCCTGCTCGCCCTGCGCGAGGTCGAGGACGGCTTGAACGCGGTGCAGCGTCTGGCCGAACAGGCCGCGCAACAGCAAGAGCTGGTCAGGCACGCCGTCACGGTCTCGAGCATGGCCGACCTGCGCTACCGAAACGGCGCGGTCGACTTTGCGACCGTGCTCGACGCGCAACGCGTGCTGCTTGCCGCGCAGGCCGCGCAGGAGACGCTCACCTTGCAACGCTATGCCGCCTTGATCGGCCTGTACCGTGCCCTGGGGGGTGGCTGGGACGCCTCGCCGCAGACGGCCATCGCGGCGCAGACCGCGTCGCATTGACTGGCTGAAGGCCGACCCTTTCATGACCAAGACTTTCGTTCTGACCATCGACGTCGAAATCGACGCCGGCAAGAAGTGGCGGACCGCCAACCCGGCGTCCTACGAAGGCGTGTACAGCGGCATCGCGAGACTGCAAGCCGTTTGCGACCGTCATGGCGTCAAGCCGGTCTACCTGATCAGTCCGGCGGTGATGGTCGACCCGCGCTCGGTCGATGTGCTCAACGCATTGGGTTCGCAGCGCTGCGAACTGGGCGCGCACCTGCACGGCGAGTACATCGGCCCCTGCCCCACCTATCCCGGCCCCGATTTCAGCGGCTGCGACCCCGGCGAGATGCAGTGCCAGTACGACGAGGCGCTCGAGTTCGCCAAGCTGCAAGCCCTGACCGAGCGCTTCGCGCTGTTGTTCGGCCAGCGCCCACGGTCGTTCCGAGCCGGGCGTTTCGGCGCCCGCGGCTGGACCATCGATTGCCTGCAGCGCTTGGGCTACACGCACGACAGCAGCGTCACCCCGTTTCGCAACTGGGCGGACATCGCCGACTTCTCCCGGCCCGGCAGCCTGACGCCCTACCACCCATCCACCGACGACATCTGCCAGCCCGGCGCGTCGAGCGTGATCGAGGTTCCCGTCTCGATCACGCCGGCGCTGCAATGGCTGCGCCCGACGCCGCGATTCTCCGACCTGGCGCAATGCGTCAACGTGATCGACTGGTACGAAGCAAACACCGAGCCGACGGTTTTGTGCAGCATGTTTCACAACGTCGAGCTGGTGCCGGGCAAGAGCCCGTACTGCGCGACCGAAGCCGATTGCCAGGCCATGCTGCAACGGGTGGAGGCAATCTTCGAGTTGCTGATCCGGCGCGGCTATGAGTTCAAGACCTTGAGCCAGGTCACGCTGAAGGGCTGAGCCAACCGTGCCAACCCATCCAACCCATCGACCCGCGGGCAAGGTGCTGATCATCACGGACAAGCCGGGCTGGTCGTACGACACGATCGCCCGGGGCCTGGTCCGCTACAACGACAACCCGGCCCTGGTGCTGGACATCGCCTCGGCCAGCGATCAGATGGCGTTCATCGAGCGCGAGCATCAGCGCTACGACCTGGTCTTTCCGCTCGGCTGGACCCAGGTCATTGCCAAACACAGGAAGCTCGGGTTTGAAGACCTGTTGCCGTTTCTGGACCGGCGCAAGCTGATCACCGGAATCCATTCGCACCGCGCGTGGGACAACTACGAGTCCATGCCCGACTTCGCGCCGGATCCGCCGGCGGCCTTGCTGGCCAAATTGTCCGAGCTGAAAGGCATCAACATCATCAGTCGCCGGCTGCACCGGATTTTCGGGCGCGCCGGCCTGGCCAACATCGTGTTGACCGAGAACGGCGTGGACACCGAACTGTTCAGCCCCGAGAGGCCGGTCGACACCGACCGCCGCCCGCCCTTGGTCGTGGGTTTCTCCGGCAGCAAGGACATTGCCAAGCACGACTTCCTGAAAGGCTTCAGCGACTACATCGAGCCGCTGGGCGCCGTCGGCAATGTGCAGGTCAGGGTTCTCGGCAACCGGGGCGAGGGCCAGGTCAGGCGCGAGGACATGCCGGCGCTGTACAACCAGATCGACCTGTACCTCTGCGCCTCGACCTCCGAAGGTTTTTCGCAGAGTGTTCTGGAAGCCTCGGCCTGCGGCCGCGGCGTGTTGTCGACGCGCGTCGGCGGCTGCGAAGACCTGATCGAAGAGGGGCGCAACGGCTTCTTTGTCCAGCGCGACATCGGGCAGATCAAGGCGCTGGTCGAGCGGCTGGAGGCCGACCGCCCGCTCGTCAAGAGTCTGGGCGAGGCCAACCGGCGCATCGTGCTCGATAGCTATTCGTGGAAGCTCAAGGTTCGGGACTGGTTGCAATTTGTCGAGTCGCATCTTGCGCGCGGCTAGGGTGGGCGATCGATGCGAATCATCTGCAGCGCCAAGATCGCCAACACCACGGTCGGCCACATCGACCATGCGCTCGCCTACGCCGCCGGTTGGCAACGCCTGGGCCACGAGGTCTACCTTTTCGAGCAGGTCGGGCGAGGCCGTTGTACCGGCGCCGACGGCCGGCCGGTGGCGTTCTCGGACTGGGACGGGCGTGCCCACTTCGAGGCGGTCGCGCGCTTTTACGGGCTGTGGCCGCGTTGCTGCCTGATCTACCGACAGGGTGAGGCGACGCACGGGATGGCGTTCGCCGAGGCGGCCGATGT
>JAYSVE010000446.1:0-1729 GCA_043718725.1 Methylibium sp. | reverse complement strand
GTCCCTAGAATGTCTGGCTCCCCGCCCACCGGTCCCTGCTCATGTCCTCCGGCCTGATCCGCATTCGCGGCGCCCGTCAGCACAACCTCAAGAACCTCAACCTCGACATCCGCACCGGCGAGATGACGGTGGTGACCGGGCCCAGCGGCTCGGGCAAGTCCAGCCTGGTGTTCGACACGCTGTACGCCGAGGGCCAGCGGCGCTACGTCGAAACCTTCAGCGCCTACGCGCGCCAGTTCCTGGACCGCATGGACCGGCCCGCGGTCGACCGGGTCGACGGCGTGCCGCCGGCCATCGCCATCGACCAAACCAACCCGGTGCGCAGCTCGCGCAGCACGGTCGGCACGATGACCGAGTTGAACGACCACCTGAAGCTGTTGTTCGCGCGCGCCGCCGAGCTTTTCGACAGGCAGACCGCGCAGCGCGTGCGGCACGACTCGCCGGAGACGATTTATGCCGAGTTGATGGAGCGCACCCGCGAAGCCGACCCGCGCCTGGTGATGACCTTCCCGGTCGAGTTGCCGGCCAACACCAGCGCCGAGGAGGTCCAGCAATGGCTGGCGGCGAGCGGCTTCACGCGGGTCCAGGCCGAGCGCGAGGTCGCGTCACCCACCGGGCCGCGCAAGGTGCTGGACGTGGTGGCGGACCGGTTTCGGATTCAGGGCACCGAGAAGGTCCGCGCGCTGGAGGCGATCGAAACCGCGCTCAAGCGCGGCAGCGGCCGGCTCAACGCCTATGCCCTGGCCGACGCCGCCGAGCCGGCGCTGTGGCGCTTCTCGACCGGCCTGCATTGCCCCGACAGCGACCTGCGCTACAGCGACCCGCAGCCGGCGCTGTTCTCCTTCAACTCGGCCGTGGGCGCCTGCGAAACCTGCCGCGGCTTCGGCCGCGTGATCGGCGTCGACTACGGCCTGGTGATCCCCGACCCGCGCAAGACCCTGCGCTCCGGGGCCATCAAGACCATTCAGACCCCGGCCTGGAAGTCCTGCCAGGACGACCTGCTGAAGTACGCCGGCGAGGCCGGCATTCCGCGCGACACCGCCTGGGCCCAGCTCAGCGAAGCCCAGCGCGACTGGGTCGTCGGCGGCTCGCCGCACTGGAAGGGCAACTGGAACAAGCAGTGGTACGGCGTAAAGCGTTTCTTCGAGTACCTGGAGAGCAAGGCCTACAAGATGCACATCCGCGTGCTCTTGTCCAAGTACCGCAGCTACACGCCCTGCCATGTGTGCGGCGGCGCGCGCCTGAAGACCGAGGCGCTGTTGTGGCGCCTGGGCAGCAAGGCCGATGCCGACGCGGTGCTCGCGCCCGAGGCGCGCTTCCTGCCCAGCGGCGTGACCTGGTCGCGCACGCCGCTGCAAGCGCTGCCCGGCCTCACGGTGCACGACCTGATGCTGTTGCCGATCGAGCGCATCCGGCGCTTCTTCGACACCCTCAGCCTGCCCAGCACCACGCTCGACGAAGCGCTCAAGCTGCTTCTTGACGAGGTGCGCACGCGGCTCAAGTACCTGTGCGACGTGGGCCTGGGCTACCTCACGCTGGACCGCCAGAGCCGCACCCTCAGCGGCGGCGAGGTGCAACGCATCAACCTGACCACGGCGCTGGGCACCTCGCTGGTCAACACGCTGTTCGTGCTCGACGAGCCCAGCATCGGCCTGCACCCGCGCGACATGGGCCGCATCATCCTGGCCATGCACCGGCTGCGCGATGCCGGCAACACGCTGGTGGTGGT
>JAYSVE010000445.1:0-4022 GCA_043718725.1 Methylibium sp. | reverse complement strand
GGCCGCGCGGGGGGACGGGAGTTGGTGACAATGCGCACGCGGCGCCATTGATTCGATTCGATTTGATTCGAATCGATTCTATCGAGCCGCTTGCCGTCCCGCGGCACCCCACCCCATGAACCGACCGCCCCTTCCCGACGATCCCCCGGACCGCGCCGCGGTGCGCCCGCCCGAGCTCACGTCGACCGGTTTCGGGCCGACGATGCTGGAGGCGCCGCACCCGTCCGCCGCCGCGCAGGATGACGCCGGCCTGGTGTTCGACGTGTGCCACGTGGGCGTGGTGTTGCGCGCGATGTTGCTGGTGCATGCGGTGGTGGCCGTCGGCGTGATGTTCGTCGCCGGCAGCGTGGCGTCCTGGCTGGGGCTGTTGGCGGGCGGCTCGGCGATGGCCTTGCCGGCGGTGCTGTTGTGGCTGCTGGCGGCCTGCGCCATCAAGCGGCCGTTGCAGGCGCTGCCACCGCGCGGGCAATGGCTGGCGGCGATGGTGCTGGGGGCTATCAGTGGTGCCTGCGGCGCCTTGCTGGCCTGGTTTCCGCTGAACGACGACCCGGCCGCGGGGCACTGGCTGGCCGCCGCGCTGGCCGGCGCCGGCCTGGCCGCGGCCTTGTTCCAGTGGTTGCACCTGCGCGCCCAGGCCAGCCTGCCGGCCGAAACCCGCGCGCGCCTGGCCGAGTTGCAATCGCGCATCCGCCCGCATTTCTTGTTCAACACGCTCAACACCGCGCTGGCCCTGGTGCGCCTGGACCCGGAGCGCGCCGAGGGCCTGCTCGAAGACCTGGCCGAGCTGTTTCGGGTGGCCCTCAACGACAACGGCGCGGCCGTGACGCTCGATGAAGAAGTGGAGCTGGCGCGGCGCTACCTCGACATCGAACAGATTCGTTTCGGCGCGCGCCTCAAGGTGGTGTGGGAGCTCGACGCCGCCGCCGGCCTGGCGCAGGTGCCGCCGTTGTTGCTGCAGCCGCTGGTCGAGAACGCGGTGCGCCACGGTGTCGAGCCGGCCGACGAAGGCGGCTCGATCCGGGTGCGCACCCGCGTCAAGCTGGGCCGGGTGGTGATCTCCATCGTCAACACCGTCTCGGCCGGCGCGTCACGCCCCGGCAACGGCATGGCCTTGTTGAACGTGCGCGAGCGGCTGCGTTTGATGCACGACGTCGCGGCGCATTTCGAAACCCGCGAGGAAGGCGGCATGTTCCGGGTCCAGATCGTGGTGCCGCTGTGAACCGGTGGAGGTGGCGATGAGTTTGAGCTTGCGCGTGCTGTTGGTCGACGACGAAGAGCTGGCCCGGGTGCGCCTGCGCGGCCTGGTCAACGAGTGTGTCGCGCCGCAGGCCCAGGTGGTGGGCGAGGCCGCCAGCGTGGCGCAGGCCGTGGTGTGGCTGGCCGCGCACAGTTGCGACGTGGCGCTGCTCGACATCGGCATGCCCGGGCGCGACGGCACCGAGTTGGCCGCCGAACTGCGCGGCCGGCCCGGCGCGCCGGCCGTGGTGTTCGTCACCGCGCACGCCCAGCATGCGTTGCGCGCGTTCGACCTGGACGCCGTCGACTACCTCACCAAGCCGGTGCGGCGCGACCGCCTGCACGCCGCGTTGCAGCGCGTCGCCCAGCGCCTGGCGCTGGCGCCACCGGCCGTGGTGCCGCCGGCCGACGGGCAGGCCGCGATCGTCGTCAGCGACCGTGGCCGCGTGGTGCGCGTGCCGCTGGCCGAGGTGCTGTACCTGAAGGCTGAACTGAAGTACGTGACCTTGCGCACCGCCGAGCGCAGCCATGTGCTCGACGAGTCGCTGTCGGACCTGCACGAGCGCCTGGGCGAGCGGTTCTTGCGCGTGCACCGCAATGCCCTGGTGGCGCGCGCCGCCGTGCGCGCGCTGCAGCGCCGACCGATGCCTGGCGAGGGCGACGACGACGGCGGCGAAAGCTGGGCCGTCTGCATCGCCCCGGTGGACGAATGGCTGGCGGTGTCGCGCCGGCAGGTGGCCGCGGTGCGAGAGGCGCTGGTGGCGGCGGGGCGCTGAGCCAGTCACATTGTTGACGCCGGACCCTTGAGGCGGCCGTTGCGGCGCGTATCCTGGGCCTCCCGGCAGGCAGCCACTGCCTGCGCCTTTGCCACCTCTTGCAAGGAGATTCGCATGGCCACCCAACCCCACGTCTGCGTCCAACGCCCGCTGCCCGGCGACATGATGCGCTTCCAGCCCACCGTGCGCCGCGGCGGCAGCACGCGTGCCGTCATGCCCATCGGCAAGCTTTGGATGAACGGCACGACCCTGCGCGTGCGCTTCATCGGCGGCTCGGCCGCGCAGCAGGCCAAGGCCCGCGAGCAGGCGCTGTGGTGGACCCAGTTCGCCAACCTCACGTGGGACTTCAACAATGCCTCCGACGCCGAGATTCGCGTCGCCTTCGACTCGAACGATGGCGCCTGGTCGTACGTCGGCACCGACAACCGCGGCATCCCGCTCGACCAGCCGACGATGAACCTGGGCTTCATGGACGGCGGCACCGCCGGTCATGAGTTCGGCCACGCCATCGGCATGGCGCACGAGCACCAGAACCCGGCCGGCGGCATCGAGTGGAACGAGGCCGTGGTGATCCGCGACCTCGCGGGCCCGCCCAACCATTGGACCGAGGCGATGGTGCGTCACAACGTGCTCGACAAATACCGCGTCGACCAGGTCAACGGCACGGCCTTCGACCCCGACTCGATCATGTTGTATTTCTTCCCCGGCACATGGGTCAAGAGCGGCGTGGGCACGCACGAGAACGACGCGCTCTCAGCCACCGACAAGGCCTTCATCGCCAGCGCCAAGGCCTACCCCAAGACCGCGCCGACGGTGGTCGACGCGAAGGAAATCAGAATAGGCGCGACCCGCCGCACGGCCGCCTCGATCGGCAAGGCCGGCGAGGAAGACCTGTTCAAGTTCACCGTCGCCAAGGGCGGCACCCACATCGTCGACACCCTCGGCCCCACCGACGTCGTGATGAAGCTGTTCGGCCCGAACAGCCCCACCGCCGTGATCGCCGAAGACGACGACAGCGGCGTCGACACCAACGCGCTGATCCGCGCCGACCTGGTCCCCGGGCTGTACTACGCGCAGGTGCGGCACTACAACAAGGCGAGCGGGATGGGGAACTACAGCGTCAAGGTGCGCAAGGGTTGAATCTGCGCGGGGTTTGCGGGGCTGCGCTAGCGCGCGCGATGCCCGCAGGGCGGGGCCTCGACCGGTGCTGGCCGCAGCTTCGCCATGCAACCGACCACGCACGACAGCGGCGTTGTTCCCTTCGCAGCACGGCGTTTTGCGACGGCGATCGAATCGGCACTGCGGCGATGGACCGCATGGTTGACTTCGACCGCAACATCGGCGCCACCGACCCCACGGCGCCGGGGCAACCGGGCGAGGCGCGCAGGCTCACCCATGCCGAAGGCGTGGGTGTGAATCTGCGCACGATCCGGCGGGCGCCAACGCTGGCGGGGATCGTCGACAAGGCCGTGCCCGGCGCCTGGGCTATGCGGCGGTGCGCGATCTGACCCAACAGGGGATGGCAGCCGGCGCGATGATCTCACCGCCGAACACGCTGCCCATCGGCGAGCAAATCACCCACTGCGACCGGTAGGCCGTCGAGTGCGTTGGGGCCGTTGGGGCCGAGCTTGAGCCTGCCAAGTGGTCGGTTGTACGTGGGCGGGCGCCAGCGCGCATCGCGGGGACGCCTGTTGCTGAGGATCTCCATGGGTACTTTCGGTCATGAGCTGCCGTAGCGTGTTGTGCTCCATTGTGGTCATCGAGAGTCGCCGGCCGTTGACGGGTGCCGCCAAGACTCGGGACCCGCAAACCAACAATCTCGCCGATAGCGGTCCCTATCGGCAACCACCGATCGGCACTGCGTGCGTCTCAAGTCTCAATAAACTCCAAGGCAGTACCCGCGCCAAGTGCGCTTCGTGGCCCATTTGTTATGAGGTCGAGGGCAAGCCGAATGTCCTGCAGCAAGACGTTGTAGGGCGATCGCCGCCCAGCCGAAGTTCGCTCTTCGCC
>JAYSVE010000444.1:0-1732 GCA_043718725.1 Methylibium sp. | reverse complement strand
ATGTTGTCCACGCGCTTGACCGGGTCGTCAACGATGAGGGTGGTGACATCAAAGCGCCAGACCTCGTCGAGAAATGTGTCGGCCTGCGGCTTTGCCAGCTCGCGCGCTACGAGATCCGTGGTCACGTCTGGCACCTGCCAGGCGGGCGTGATCATCTCAAGGTATTCGGCATGGTCGCGGTCAAAGTAGTGTCGGCTAAACCGCTCAACTGCCGGACCGGTTTCAGCATCCATCAACGGATACCAGAAGTAGCCACCGAAGACCTCGTCAGCGCCTTGCCCTGCCAGCACGACCTTCACTTCCTTCGACACCCGCTCGCTAAGCAGATAGAACGCGATCACGTCGTGGCTCATCATCGGTTCGGTCATGGCCGCCACGGCTTCCGGCAGCCTTGCAAGCACCTCGCTGTTGGGAATGAGGTGTTTTTGGTGGCGGGTCTTGAAATGTTGCGCGATCAGGTCCGAATATTCGAACTCGTCGGCCTTCTCCAAACCCACGCTGAGGCCCTCCGCTCCCTTGACGTCTTCGAATCCGATGGAGAAAGTCAGAAGATCGTCAACATGATCGGCCAGCAAACCGACCAGCAGGCTTGAGTCCAGCCCGCCGGACAGCAGCACGCCCACGGGCACATCGGCGGCAAGGCGGTGGCGCTCGACCGCGCGCGCAAGCACCGCGCGGGTTTTTGCCAACCAATCGTCCTCCGATAAAGCCTGCTCGGGGCGGGTGGAATTCAAAGTCCAGTACACCGCCGATCTGATCTGCCCGTCGGCATCCACCGTCATCGTGGTGGCAGGCGGCAACTTTCGCACCCCGCTGAGAATCGTGCGCGGCGCGGGCACGACGGTGTGCAATGTGAAATGGTGGTGCAGGGCAACTGGATCGAGCGTCTTGTCGATGCCACCGCCTGCCAGCAGTGCCTGAAGGCTTGACGCAAAGCGCAGCCGCGCGCCATCCTGCGCCATGTACAGCGGTTTGATGCCAAAGCGGTCGCGCGCAAAAAACAGGCTGGCGCGGCCCATGTCCCAAATAGCAAACGCAAACATGCCGTAGAAGCGCTGCACACACGCCTCGCCCCAGGCGTGGTAGGCCTTCAAAATTACTTCGCTATCTCCATCAGAGAAGAACGCATGGCCCATGGCGATGAGTTCAACGCGCAGTTCCCGGTAGTTGTAGATCGTGCCATTGAACACCAGGGCCAATTGCAGCGCTGCGTCCACCATCGGCTGGTCAGCACTGGCTGACAGGTCAATGATCGCCAGGCGTCGGTGCCCGAAAGCCAGCGGGCCACTGGTGAATGTGCCTGCATGATCCGGCCCGCGGCGCGCCATTTGTTCGGACATGCGCTGGATGGCGTCCCTATCTGGCGACGCGCCATCGAATCTCAGTTCACCGCAAATTCCGCACATGGTGTGTTACACGACGTGTTGTTGCAACGCTGGCGCAAACAGCAGCGCATGCATTTGAGCCCGTTCCGCAACAGTGGGCCAGCCTGCCGCTTCAACCACCACGGGTGTGTCGGACCAATCAACGCGCCCCTGAGCGTCGAAGCGGACAAGGGTGTAAGTCTCATTGACCACGGTGTCCGGCGCTCCCGCTTTAAGGCGCACATACCAGTCGGCCAGGCGCAGGGTTTGGCCTGCCAACATGGGGGCCAACGCCTCGCCGCGCGCCAATGCCACATAAAGGGCATGCGGAACAGGGTGGACGCCACTGCTGTCATCAAGCAGGAACA
>JAYSVE010000443.1:0-4030 GCA_043718725.1 Methylibium sp. | reverse complement strand
GCGCGTCTCCCATGTGCGGCAACAGCATCTGCCAGGATCGCCGCTTCCTGGCCCGAACCATGCCTCGCCTGGAGGCGTTCTTTCATTACCGCAATCTCGATGTCAGCACGTTGAAGGAGCTGGCCAAGCGCTGGAAGCCGGACATCCTGGCGGGTTTCAAAAAGGCCCAGGCCCATACCGCGCTGGCCGACATCCACGAATCCATCGACGAACTGGCTTACTACCGCGAGCACTTTCTCGTGAAGTGAGCCAACGCGGAACCGCCGCGACGTTTCCTGCCCACGGCGCGGCGTGGCGGGAATCGATGCAAATTGCGTCCATGGTCAGACCCAAAACGGGCTATAATCACAGGCTCGCCACAAATTTTCGTGGCGTCTCGTTCATCCCCTCTGACCTCATCGAGTCTTCCCGCGGCATCTGTCTCAGACCAGACCGCGCGGCCTGTTCGAACCCCGTTTTGGGAATGGTTGGCGGCGATGCCGTCGCTTTGACTGTTCCCGACACCCGGTGCCGCACGGCATCGGCTCGGACCTTCTCCCCAGCGACTAAAACGTCACCCGTTCGTGGGGTGCCGGTGCTTTGGTGTTTGCCCATTAAAAACCGGGCGCGCCGGCACCGCTGTTGAAAGTGAAAAATGAGTTTTGCACCCCTGGGGCTCAATGAAGTCCTGACCAAGGCCGTCGCCAGCGCCGGCTACGAGACCGCCACCGAAGTTCAGCTCAAGGCCATTCCGCCCGCGTTGGCCGGCGCCGACCTGATGGTGTCGTCCAGCACCGGCAGCGGCAAGACCGCGTCGTTCATCCTGCCCGCGCTGGAGAAGATCCTGCTGGCTCGTGGCGACAACACCAAGCGGCGCGAAAGAGGCGTGATCTACGGCCCGCGCATCCTGGTGCTGACGCCCACCCGTGAACTTGCCATGCAGGTCGCCAAGGCCGCGACGATTTACGGCCGCTTCGTGCAGGGCCTGCGCGTGGCCACCGTCGTCGGCGGCGTGCCGTATCCGGCGCAGATTGCGGCGTTGCGCGGACCGCTTGACATCCTGATCTCCACACCCGGCCGCTTGCTGGACCATTTGCAAACCGGCAAGTGCGTGCTCGAGAACGTCGAGATGCTGGTGCTCGACGAAGCCGACCGGATGCTCGACATGGGCTTCATCGACGACATCAACACCATTGCCGACCACGTGCCGGCCGCACGCCAGACCGTGATGTACAGCGCCACGTTTTTGGGCCATGTTGGCCGGCTGGCCGCCAACCTGTTGCGCGACCCGCAGCGCATCGACATCTCGTCGCACACCGACACGCACGAGAACATCGAGCAACGCCTGCACTGGGCCGACAACAACCACCACAAGAACGCGCTGCTGGACCACATCCTGACCCAGCGCGAAATGGAGCAGGCGCTGGTCTTCACCAGCACCCAACGCGACGCCGACTGGCTGGCCGACCGGCTGGCCGACATGGGCCACGCCGTCGCCTCTTTGCATGGCGGCCACCCGCAAGGTCGCCGCAACCGGGTGCTGCAAGGGCTGCGCAACAAGCAGTTGAAAATTCTCGTGGCCACCGATGTGGCAGCGCGCGGCATCGACGTGCCGAGCATCAGCCACGTCATCAACTACGGCCTGCCGATGAAGGCCGAGGACTATGTGCACCGCATCGGCCGCACCGGCCGGGCCGGGCGCAACGGCCTGGCGATCACCTTGGGCGAACGCATGGACACCGGCATGATTCGCCGCATCCAGCAATTCACCACGCAGAACATTCCGGTGGCAACGATCACCGGCTTGGAGCCGAAGAGCCCGGAGCCGAAGATGTATGCGCCGCGTCCCGCCACTGGCGCACCGACGCGGTTTGGCGCCAAGCCGGGCTATGGTCCGGGCAAGAGCTTCGGCAAGAAGCCGTTCACGCCAAGAGGCGCTGAAGGCCATGCGCCGCGAGGGGCCGAGTCGCATGCATCGCGCGACCGTTCGCCCTTTGATCGATCCGCCGGGAATTTCGAGCCCCGCGCCGCCAGTGGCGCAGACGCACCGCGCAGCCCTTTCGACCGGGCGAGCAAGCCTGCCAGCTTTGCGCCGCGCAAGCCAGGCGCGCCGGTGGGCAAGGCCGGGTTCAAGCCGGCACGCCCGCGTCCCGGTGGCTTCGCACGCTGAGTCGGTGTGAACCCGCCGGCCTGAACGGCGGCCGCCACCTGCATGAAGGGGCCTGCGCAAGCAGGCCCCTTTGCATTGGTGTGTCCCTTCGGTGCGGCGATTTACATCCCGCCGATGTAGTAGGACCCTGCAACGGCCTGCGGGTCGCGGCGCAAGCGCGAGGCTTCCTTGCGGACCTCATCGCGAGACCGGGTCGACACCGGGGCCTGCATCTGTGCCGGGCCGGCGAAGTTGTGGTTCAGCGCCGGGTTGGCGATGCGTTGACGGGCCTCGGCCTGCACGTCGGCGCGCGACGCGACAGAGGCGGTCGGAAAAACGAACTCGGTGATTTCGCTGGCGTGGGCAAAGGTCGATGCCGACAGTGCGACGGCGACAAGGGCAGTGCGGGCTGGTTTCATTTCAAATCTCCTGGATGGATGGTGAGGTTGAGGAGCATTCCGGCGGGCTGACTTGATGGCCGACCGCGATGATCTCGCTGCCGACACATGTTGCTCTACGCAAACCCTGCTCGGCTGGATGCACCCATCGCGGTGGGATCAGAATGAGCCGTCGTCCGACAGCGCCGTCGGGCCGCCCAGCAGAGACTCAACCATGGTTGCCACCCGCACCGAGATCGACAGCTTTGGCCCCATCGCCGTGCCCTCGGACGCACTGTGGGGTGCGCAGACGGCGCGCAGCCTGCGCTTCTTCGCGATCGGCGAACAACGCATGCCGCAGGAGATCATTCATGCGCTGGCTTGGGTCAAATGGGCCGCGGCCGGGGTCAACCGCGAGTTGGGTCTGATCGAGTCGAACAAGGCCGACGCCATCGCCGCGGCGGCGCTGCGGGTTGCCCAAGGCGAGTTCGATGCGCAGTTCCCGCTTTCCGTTTGGCAGACCGGCTCGGGGACCCAGAGCAACATGAACGTCAACGAGGTCGTGGCCAGCCTGGCCTCACGTGCGCTCGGTGGTGGCCTGGGTGAACTGCGCCGGGTCCATCCGAACGACGACGTGAACCGGGGCCAGTCGTCCAACGACGTGTTCCCGACCGCCATGCACCTGGCCGCCGCCCTGAAGACCCGGCAGCGCCTGCTGCCCGCACTCGACGCGCTGCGGGCGGCGCTTTTGGACAAGGCCCATGCCTGGGCCGCGGTCGTGAAGATCGGTCGCACCCATCTGCAGGACGCGACGCCGGTGACGCTGGGTCAGGAGTTCGGTGGCTACGCCGCCCAACTGCGGCTTTGCCAAAACGCCATCGTGCAGGCGCTGGTGCCGGTGCAGGCGCTCGCGATCGGCGGCACGGCCGTGGGGACCGGACTGAACACCCACCCGGAGTTCGGTTCGCGCGTGGCGGCGGCCTTGGCGCTGCGGCTGGACCTGCCACTGGTGCAAGCCGCCGATCTGTTTGCGGCGATGGCTGGCCACGAGGCCTTGGTGGGCCTGCACGGCGGTCTGAAAATGCTGGCCGTCGCACTCATCAAGATCGGCAACGACATTCGAATGATGGGCAGCGGGCCGCGCGCGGGCCTGGCCGAACTGCAACTGCCCGAAAACGAACCCGGCAGTTCGATCATGCCGGGCAAGGTGAACCCGACCCAGATCGAAGCGCTGAGCATGGTGTGCGCCCAGGTGCTGGGTCACGACGCGGCCATCGGTTTCGCGGCCGCGCAGGGCCAGTTCGAACTCAACGTCCACAAGCCTTTGATCGCGCTGAATACACTCGACAGCCTGCGCCTGCTGGCCGATGCGATGGACGGCTTTGCGCGCCACTGTGTCGCCGGCATTCAGGTGAACGAGGCGCGCGTCGACGAGTTGCTGCGGCGTTCGCTGATGTTGGTCACGGCGCTGGTCCCGCACATCGGCTACGACCAGGCGGCGCAGGTCGCGAAACACGCCGTCCAC
>JAYSVE010000442.1:0-4033 GCA_043718725.1 Methylibium sp. | reverse complement strand
AGATCACCCTGAAGCACGGCGAGATCAAGAACCTCGACATGCCCGGCATGACCATGGTGTTCCAGGTGAAGGACAGCGCCCTGCTCGACAAGCTGCAGGTCGGCGCCAAGGTCAGGTTCAAGGCCGTCAAGCAAGACGGCAAGTACATCGTGACCGAGATCCTGTCGGCGCCTTGAGGCCCGCCGTCATGCGCCCTGACCGCGCGGGTTCCGCGCCACTTCGAAACGGGAATTTCCGGATGCATTGCGCCAGGTTCGTCGTGATGCTCGCACTCGGCGCATCGGCCGCTGCGCGCGCCGAGATCGTCGACATCCGCTGGTCCGCCGACGGTCGCTTCGAGCACCAGGGCCTGATCAAAGCCGGCAAGTTCGTCGAGCTGTGCGGCAAGCTGCCGGCGGGGCTCGCGCTGCGCTGGGACTTCGACGCCAGCACGCCGGTGGACTTCAACGTGCACTACCACCTGGGCAAGGAGGTCGTGTTTCCGAACCGGCTCACCGGCGTCGAAAAAGCCCAGGACACCCTGATCACGACGACGCCCCAGGACTATTGCTGGATGTGGAGCAACAAATCGGCCGCGCCGGCGACGCTTTCGGTCCGTCTGCAACGCTGATCTCGCCCTTTCGACGCCTCGGTTGCGCTGGCGCAGGCCAGTGCGACACGAACCTGGAGATGCTCGCTGGTCGCGCCCAGCGAGCCGCCAGCGACAGGCGCGCGCTGATTGAATCGACCGTGTGGGGTCAGCGCCACCGTTGGAGAAACCGATGAACGAGACAAGAACCGGCCACCCGGCCCCTCCCACGCCGGCCGCGCCCTCCGCGCCGGCGCCGGCTCCGGCGCTGAAAGATCCCGTGTGCGGCATGACGGTGACGGCCCGGTCGCCGCATGTGTTCCAGCACGAAGGCCGGCCGGTCTACTTTTGCAGCGCGGGCTGCAAGACCAAGTTCTCGGCCAACCCGTCCCAGTACCCGGCCGCAGCAGCCGGCGCCCCGGCACCGGCGCCCATGACATCGTTGGCGCCCGAGCCGGCCGTTGCCGGGTCGGTCTACACCTGCCCGATGCACCCCGAGGTGCGCCAGGACCGCCCGGGCGACTGCCCAAAATGCGGCATGGCGCTGGAGCCCGAGATGCCGACGCTGGACGAGGGCGACAACCCCGAGTTACTGGACTTCAAGCGGCGCTTCTTCTGGACCCTGCCGTTGACGCTCATCGTCACGCTGCTGGCCATGGCCGGCCACCGCCTGCAGTGGTTCGACATGGCCACGCAAAGCTGGATCGAGCTGGCGCTGTCCTTGCCCGTCGTGCTGTGGGCCGGCTGGCCGTTCTTCGTGCGCGGCGCGCAGTCGCTCGTCAACCGCAGCCCCAACATGTGGACGCTGATCGGGCTGGGCACCGGCGCGGCCTTCGTCTACAGCGTGGTCGCGACCGTCGCGCCGCAGTTGTTCCCGGCTTCCTTCGTGGCGATGGGGCGGGTCGCGGTGTATTTCGAGGCGGCGGTGGTGATCATCTCGCTGACGCTGTTCGGCCAGATCCTGGAGCTGAAGGCGCGCTCGCAGACCTCGGCGGCGATCCGCTCGCTGCTCGGCCTGGCGCCCAAGACCGCGCGCCGGATCGATGCCGAGGGCAACGAGGCCGACATCCCGCTGGCCCATGTGCACGTCGGCGACCTGCTGCGCGTGCGCCCGGGCGAGAAGGTTCCGGTCGACGGCGTGGTGGTCGAAGGCAGCAGCGCGCTCGACGAGGCCATGCTGACCGGCGAGCCCATGCCCGTCACCAAGCGCGCCGGCGACACGCTGATCGGCGCCACGCTCAACACCCGCGGCGCGCTGGTGATGCGCGCCGCGCATGTCGGCTCGGCCACTGTGCTCGCGCAGATCGTCCAACTGGTGGCGCTGGCACAGCGCTCGCGCGCGCCGATGCAGCGCATGGCCGACACCGTGGCCGGCTACTTTGTCGTCGGTGTCGTGGGCATCGCGGTGCTCACGTTTTTCGCCTGGGGCCTGTTCGGTCCGCAGCCCAGTTGGGTCTTCGGCCTGATCAACGCGGTGGCGGTGCTGATCATCGCCTGCCCCTGCGCCTTGGGCCTGGCCACGCCGATGTCCATCATGGTGGCCACCGGCCGTGGCGCAACCCAGGGGGTGTTGTTCCGCGACGCCGCGGCGATCGAGAACCTGCGCAAGGTCGACACGCTGATCGTCGACAAGACCGGCACGCTCACCGAAGGGCGACCCACGTTCGAGCGCGCCATCGGCACGGCGGGCTTCGCCGAGGACGAGGTGCTGCGCCTGGCCGCCAGCCTCGACCAGGGCAGCGAGCATCCGCTCGCCGCCGCGATCGTCAGCGCGGCGCGCGCGCGCGGCCTGGTTCTCGACAAGCCCGAGCAGTTCGATTCCGAATCCGGCATCGGTGTGCGCGGCCGGGTGGCCGGCCAGGCGCTGGGGCTGGGCAACAGCACGCTGATGCAGCAACTCGGCGTCGACGTGAGCCTGCTGGCCGCGCAGGCCGAGGCGCTGCGCGGCCAGGGCGCAAGCGTCATGCACCTCGCGGTCGACGGGCGCCTGGCCGGCCTGCTTGCGGTGTCCGACCCCATCAAGGCCACCACGCCGGATGCGCTGGCCGCCCTTCGGCAGGCCGGCCTGCGCATCGTGATGGCCACCGGCGACGGGCTGACGACGGCGCGCGCGGTGGCCCAGCGCCTGGGCCTGACCGAGGTACACGGCGAAGTCCAGCCCGCCGACAAGCTCAAGCTGGTGGAACGGCTCCAGGCGGAGGGCCGCGTCGTCGCGATGGCCGGCGACGGCATCAACGACGCGCCGGCCCTGGCGCGCGCCGATGTCGGCATCGCGATGGGCACCGGCACCGACGTGGCGATGAACAGCGCCCAGCTCACCCTCGTCAAGGGCGACCTGCGCGGCATCGCGACGGCGCGCGCGTTGTCGGTCGCGACGGTCGCCAACATGAAGCAGAACCTGGCCTTCGCCTTCGTCTACAACGCCCTCGGCGTGCCGCTGGCCGCCGGCGTGCTGTACCCGTTCACCGGCTGGCTGTTGTCGCCGATGATCGCCGCGCTGGCGATGAGCCTGAGTTCGGCGTCGGTGATCTCCAACGCGCTGCGCCTGCGCGGCCACAAGCTGTGATGCGCCGGCGTCAGGTCGCGCTCGGCGCCGCCGCGACACTGGCCGCCGGGGGTGCCGCGCTCTACGCCTTGAAGCGCAGCGTTCTTAACCCTTGCGCGCGCGCCGCCGACCCGGGTCACGGCCTCGACCCCGAACTGATGGCACGCGTCTGGCGCGGCCTGGACCCGGCCCGGGTGTGGGACGGCCATGTGCATGTCGCCGGCATCGGCTCGGACCCGCACAACGGCGAGCCCTGGACCCACCCCCGATTCACCAACCCGCTCAACCCGTTCCTGTTTGTCCACTTTGCGCTCTATGCCGATGCGAGCTGTGCCCTGCGCTACCCCGGCCCGGCCAACCAGGCCTATGTGAGCCGGCTGTTCGAGCTGGCGGGTGAGTTCCCCGCGGGCGCCAAGTTCCTGCTCTACGCGCTGGACGGTTGCTACCGCGGCGACGGCAGTTTCGATGCCCAGCGCTCGGTGCTGCGGGTGCCCAACGAGCATGTGATGCGGATCGCGCAGACCGACCCGGCGCGGTTCGAATGGGTGGCGTCGGTCAACCCCGGGCGCGCCGGCGCCGCCGACCTTGTTCGCGCTGCCGCACGCGACGGCGCGCGCGCGCTGAAGTGGGTGCCGTACCTGATGGACTTTGACCCCGCCGCGGCGCCGCTCAACGCCTTCTACGACCTGCTCGTCGAGTTGAAGTTGCCGCTGATCGTGCACGCCGGTTGGCAGCATCCGCTGCTGGAACAGGGCAACCAGGATTTCGGCAACCCGCTGCGCCTGCGCCGCGCGCTCGAGCGCGGCGTCAAGGTGCTGGTCGCGCATTGCGCCACCCAGGGCGACTTCGCCGACATCGACACCGGCCAGGGCATGACCCAGCGCAGCTCGTTCGAACTGTTCCGCCGCCTGGTCGACGAG
>JAYSVE010000441.1:0-4034 GCA_043718725.1 Methylibium sp. | reverse complement strand
TGCTGAGCGTGGTCGACACCGGCAAAGGCATGGCGCCGAGTTTCATCCCGTTCCTGTTCGACCGGTTCAGCCAGGCCGACGGATCGGCCGCGCGGGTCCATGGTGGGCTGGGGCTGGGGCTGTCGATCGTCAAGCAACTCGTCGAACTGCACGGCGGCTCGGTCGGCGGCAGCAGCGCCGGCGCCGGCCTGGGCGCCAGTTTCGTGGTGCGCCTGCCGAGTGTGGCGCAGGCCGCGGGCGCCGCCGCGCTGCCGGTGCAGGTCGGGGTCGACACGCCGTTCGGCGCACTCGACGAGGCGCAGTTCGGCAACGCCGAGGGCGACGCCGACCTGCGCGGCGTGAGCGTGCTGCTGGTCGACGACCAGGTCGATGTGCTGGAACTCGGTCGCCGCCTGTTGGCCGAATGCGGGGCCAGCGTCGTGACGGCGGAGTCGGCCGCGAGCGCCCTGGCCAGCCTGCGCCTCAGCGTGCCCGATGTTCTGCTCAGCGACATCGGCATGCCCGACATGGACGGCTATGAATTGATCCGGCAAGTGCGCGCCGGGTTGGGGCTGGCGGCCAGCCGCCTGCCCGCCGCGGCCATCACGGCCTTCACCCGGCCACAGGACCGGGCCCGGGTGTTGCAGGCGGGCTACCAGGCCTACGTTCAAAAGCCGATCCAGCCGCAATTGCTGCTGCAAACCGTGCTTGAGCTGGTGGCCGCGGGCCCCAAGGGCGGCGGCGGCCCGGTCGAATAGCCCGTCGGCGCGGCCCGGCGCCGGCCGGTGCGAGCCGTCAGTCCAGCTGCGAATCGACCGCGACCTGCCGCGCAGCCCAACCGGCGGTCAGCGCGGCGAAGCTGGCTTCGCGAAAGCGCGGGTCGAACTCGACGTCGAAGTCGCGCGCGGTCAGCGTGCCCATCATGTCCGCCACCTGGGCCGGCAACTCGACACTCTGCGCCTGGCGCCAGAGCGCCAGTCCGGCGACGCGAAACACCCGCAGGCGTTGCTCCCAGGGTTGCGCGAAGGCGTGGCCGCCGCGGCCGTTCGGGTGCCCGAGGGCCTGCGCGTGGCGGCGAAGTTCGACGCTGAAGGGGCCCAGCCGCGCGCTTCGCACCGGCTCGTGGCGCGCCACCGACACCTCCAGCGCCACCGCGCAGGCGACGCCCGCCAGGAGCAACAGGATCAGGGTGATGACGAGCACGGCGACCTTTCGCGAAGTGGGTCCCAGTGGACACCGGTGTGACCCGCCGCGGCTGTGTCCAAAGACAACAGCTGCGACCGGGTGCTTCGCCGCGCCGCGATCCCGAGCCGCGGCGTCATGCGGCCAGCGATGTGGCGCAGTTCGAGCAAAACTTCGCCAGCGCCGCCGCCACGGTGCCGCACTGGGGGCAAAAGCGCTTCGGCGCGTTCCAGCGGGTTGGCCCGGCGCGCCACGGCGCCGCCGGCGCGCTCAACGTCCCGGCGTCGCCGCGGCTTCGGCGTGGCGCTTCTTCTCGCGCAGTTGCCGCAGTTGTTCGTCTTCGAGGCGCCGCCGCGCCTCTTGCTGCTTCTGCATTTCCTGGTGACGCTGCTCTTCGACGTCTTCGGGCGTCGGGTCTTCGTCCAGCGACAAGGACATCATCGAAGACGGCGGCGGTTCGCCGCGTTCGCTCTTGAGCTTGATGTTCAGGCGCAGCTCGTTGGCCGAGTCGGCATTGCGCATCGCTTCGTCGAAGCTGATCAGGCCCTGGTTGTACAGCTCGAAAAGCGCCCAGTCGAAAGTTTGCATGCCGAGCTCGCGCGACCTGGTCATGATCGCCTTGAGCTCGTGGAACTCGCCCTGGAAAATGCGCTCGGCGATGGTCGGCGTGTTGAGCAGGATCTCGATCGCCGCCGAGCGACCCTTGCCGTCTTCGCGCCGCACCAGCCGCTGCGAGACGATCGCGCGCAGGTTGGCCGACAGGTCCATCAGCAACTGGGCGCGGCGCTCTTCGGGGAAGAAGTTGATGATGCGTTCGATCGTCTGGCTCGAACTGTTGGCGTGCAGCGTGCCCAGGCACAGGTGGCCGGTCTCGGCAAAGGCGATCGCGTGCTCCATCGTCTCGGCGTCACGGATCTCGCCGATCAGGATGACGTCGGGCGCCTGGCGCAGCGTGTTCTTCAGCGCGTGATGCCATGAATGCGTGTCGACCCCGACCTCGCGGTGCGTCACCAGCGACATGCGCGACGGGTGCACGTACTCGACCGGGTCCTCCACGGTGATGATGTGCCCGGCCGAGGTGCGGTTGCGGTGGTCGATCATGGCCGCCAGCGTGGTCGACTTGCCCGACCCGGTGGCGCCCACCACCAGCACCAGCCCGCGCTTGTTCATCACCACGTCCTTCAGCACCTCGGGCAGCTTGAGCTTCTCGAAGTTCGGGATCTCCGAGGCGATGGTTCGTATCACCATGCTGACGCACTGCTGCTGGACGTAGACGTTGACCCGAAAGCGCGACAGCCCCGGGATGGCGATGGCAAAGTTGCATTCCATCTCCTTGGCGAATTCGTCGCGCTGGCGCGCGTTCATCACCGAGTGGGCCAGCATGCGCGTGACCTCGGCGCTGAGCTTTTGCGCCGTCAGCGGCTGCATGCTGCCGTTGGACTTCATGCTGGGCGGGAAGTCGCTGGCGATGAACAGGTCGGAGCCGCCGCCCTGGCACATCGTGGCCAACAGCTTGTTCATGTAGGCGCGGGCTTGTTCTTCGGTAAAGGCTGACATGGCACTCCGGGATGGGAAGGCCGGCATCGACGAGTCTCGACGTTGCGCGGCCGGGCTGGGAACGGACCGCCGCGGCCTGCGGCGTTGACCACATCACGGGCCGATCCTCACCCGCAACTTTGCCAGTGCCGGCTGGGCCGGATCGCCGAAGATGGGGGCGCAAAAGCCGGTTGTTCCTCGCGGCTTGTGCCGCGCCCGATGCCCGCGCGCGCTGTCGCGCGGGCGGACACTCACTCCGGATGGGCGGGCGCCTTCTTCTGGCCGGAGGCTGGCGGCTCCAACACCGGCGTTGGGGTCAATCGCCTGCGCAGCCGCAGGTTGAGCATCTCCACCCCGACCGAGAACGCCATCGCGAAATACACGTAGCCCTTCGGGACATGGTTGCCCAGGCCTTCGGCGATCAGCACGACGCCGATCACGACCAGAAACGCCAGGGCCAGCATTCTGACGGTGGGATGCCCCGAGACGAAGCGGCCGATGGCCGCCGCAAACATCATCATCAACGCCACCGACAGGACCACGGCGGCAATCATCACCTCGACCTCATCGACCATGCCGACCGCGGTGATGATGGAGTCGAGCGAGAAGACCATGTCGACCACCATGATCTGCAGGATCACGGCCACCAGCGTGGCCCTGACGACGCCGGTGGATGGCTCGTCGCGACCTTCCAGCGAATGGTGGATTTCGACCGTGCTCTTCCAGATCAGAAACAGGCCGCCGCCGATCAGGATCAGGTCGCGCCCAGAGATCTCCTGAGTCAGCACCGTGAAAAGCGGCTCGGTCAATCCAATCAGAACCGAGAGCAGCAGCAACAGGCCGATGCGCATGAACATCGCCATGAACAAGCCGATGCGCCGCGCCAGCTCGCGCTGCTGCGGGGGCAGCCTGTCGACGAGGATGGAGATGAAGACGATGTTGTCGATGCCCAGCACCAGTTCGAGCGCGGTCAGGGTGGCCAGCGCAATCCACGCTTGGGGGTCGACCAGCAGTTCCATGAGGGTGTTGTTTCCGGTTTCAGGGTGAGGCGCAACGCCGCGCAGCCGGCCGGACGCGTTGGCCCGGCGCGACAAGTCGACACCGGCCGCACACCAAAGTTCCGGCGGCAACGCCACATGGCGCAATGCCTGTTGCCCTGACGCCACCGACGGGGCGTCCGGCGGCGCCGCGCGACCGATCGCCATGCACATCGGGGGGAGTCAACAAATCACGCTTCCTGGCGGAACAGGCCTCAGGCCCGTTTCGCATTGGCCGAAATCCTACAAACATGGGAGCGCTGATCCGACAGACGAGGCCGGCCACCGCCGATGGCCTGA
>JAYSVE010000045.1:0-5530 GCA_043718725.1 Methylibium sp. | reverse complement strand
TGGGCGAAGAGGCCGAGTTCTTCGGCTCGATGGACGGTGCCTCCAAGTTCGTGCGCGGCGATGCGATGGCCGGGCTGCTGATCCTGGTCATCAACATCATCGGCGGCTTCATCATCGGCGTGGCGCAGCACGACCTGTCGGCCGCCGACGCGGCGAACAGCTACATCCTGCTGGCCGTGGGCGACGCGCTGGTGGCGCAGATCCCGGCGATGTTGATCTCGGTGGCCGCGGCGATGGTGGTGTCGCGCGTCGGCAAGGAAAGAGACGTCGGCACGCAGATCGCCGCGCAGGTGTTCAATTCGCCGCGCTCGCTGGCCATTACCGCCGGCGTGATCGGCCTGCTGGGGGTGATCCCGGGCATGCCGCATGTGGTTTTCATCCTCATCTCGGCCGGGCTGGGTTACGCCGCCTACCGGATGCGCGAGCGCACCCAGCGCGCGTTGGCCGCGCCGCCCGCGCCGGTGGCCGAGCCCGCGGCCAACGCCGAGGCGAGCTGGGACGACCTGGTGCCGGTCGACACGCTGGGCCTGGAAGTGGGCTACCGGCTGATCGCGCTGGTCGACAAGGCGCGCGACGGCGACCTGCTGGCGCGCATCAAGGGCGTGCGCAAGAAGTTCGCGCAGGAGGTCGGCTTCCTGCCGCCGCCGGTGCACATCCGCGACAACCTCGATCTCAAGCCCAGCAAGTACCGGCTGACGCTGCGCGGCGCGCTGGTCGGCGAGGGCGAGGCCTTCCCGGGCATGTGGCTGGCCATCAACCCCGGCCACACGACGCAAAAACTCATAGGCACGCCGACCACCGACCCGGCCTTCGGCCTGCCGGCGGTGTGGATCGAGGAGCAGCAGCGCGAAAACGCCCAAATGGCCGGATTTACCGTCGTTGATTGCTCGACCGTTGTCGCGACCCATCTTTCACACTTGATGCAACTTCACGCGGCCCGCTTGCTGGGCCGAGTCGAGACCCAGCAGCTCGTCGAACATGTGACGAAGCTGGCCCCGAAACTGATCGAAGACGTGGTGCCCAAGATGGTCGCGATCCCTGTCCTGCAACGCATCCTGCAACTGCTGCTGGAAGAAGGCGTGCACATCCGCGACATGCGCTCCATCGTCGAGAGCCTGGCCGAACACGCCGGCGCCAGCATCGACCCCGCCGAGCTGGCGCGGCGCATCCGCGTCCACCTGGCACCCAGCATCGTCCAGCAGATCTACGGCCCGACCCTGGAGCTCGATGTGATTGCGCTGGAGCCCAACCTGGAGCGCCTGGTCACGCAGGCGCTGGGCTCGGCCCATGGCGCGGCGCTGGACCCGGGCGTGGCCGAGACCCTGTCGCGCAGCGCCACCGACGCCGCCAAGCGCCAGGAGGACCTGGGTCACCCGGCCTGCCTGCTGGTGCCCGACCTGATCCGCGCGCCGATGGCCCGTTTGCTCAAGCGCGCCGCGCCTCGGCTGCGCGTGCTGAGCCACAGCGAGATCCCCGAGACCCATTCGATACGCATCGGCTCGATCGTCGGGGCGGGCGCATGAATCGCGCTGTCCTCAGGAGCCGCATGAACGGCATGAGCCGCATGAACCGCATGAGCGCCGGCGGCGCGAACGCCGCCAGTCAACAAATTTTCGGAACCACCCCATGAACGTCAAGCGATTCACCGCGCGCACGGCACGCGAAGCCCTGACCCTCGTGCGCGAGGCCTTCGGCGAAGACGCGGTGGTGCTGTCGACCAAGCCCTGCGTCGAAGGGGTCGAGGTGATGGCCATGGCGCCGGAAAGCGTCGCGCAGATCGAACGCGTCTCGGCCGAATCGGTCCGGATCGCGGCGGCCGCGTCCGCCGAAGCGGCGCGAGCCCCCGCCCAGCCGCCGCCGACCCGCATCGACCCGGTGCTGTTGACCACCAGCGTGGCCGAGGACGTCGATCAGATGTCGATGAGCACCTTGTCGTTCCAGGGCTATGTGCGCGAACGCATGCTCAAGCGGCGCGACGCGGCCTTGCGCGCCGAAGCCACCGAGGCGTCCGAGCGCGTCGTCGGCAAGCCGCCTCGGATCGTCGTGCCGAACGAGGCGCCGCCCGGTCCGTTGCGGGAGCGGCTGGACCCGCCACGCGCGCCGGCGGGCTCGATCGCGGCGTTGGCCAGCCCGACCCCCGCGGCGTTGCGGGACGAGCTGCCGGCCCCGCGTGCCGCGGCGGCGGCGCAGGCAGACCACAGCCTGGCGCGGCGCGACCAGCAGGACATGATGAACGAGCTGCGCCAAGTCAAGGGCCTGATCGAAGAGCGCTTCGGCGCCCTGGCCTTCATGGACAAATTGCAGCGCCACCCGGCGCAGGCGCGCCTGACGCAGCGGTTGCTGGACTGCGGCTTCTCGCCGGCGCTGATCCGCAAGCTCGCCGACAGCATGGCGCCCGAGGTCACCGACGAGCTCGGCTGGGCCGCCGGGGTGCTGGAGCGCAACCTGCTGACCGCCGAACGCGAGCCCGCGCTCGAAGACCAGGGCGGCGTGTTTGCGCTGGTGGGCACCACCGGCGTGGGCAAGACCACCACCACGGCCAAGATCGCGGCGGCCTTCGCCTCGCGCCATGGGGCGGGTCAACTCGGGCTGGTCACGCTCGACGCCTACCGCGTCGGCGCGCATGAACAACTGCGGGCCTATGGCCGCATCCTGGGCGTGCCGGTGCACACCGCGCACGACCGCACCTCGCTCGACGATTTGCTCGACCTGTTGTCGGGCAAGAAGATGGTCCTGATCGACACCGCCGGCATGGCCCAGCGCGACACCCGCACGCCGGAGCTGCTGGACATGCTGGGCCACAACAGCATCAACAAGCTGCTGGTGATCAACGCGGCGGCGCAGGGCGAAACCATCGACGACGTGATCCATGCCTACCGCGCCCCGCTGGCGCGCGGCGTGATCCTGTCCAAGATGGACGAGGCCGTGAAGCTCGGGCCGGCGCTGGACGCCGTGATCCGCCACAAGCTGCAGGTGCTGGGTGTGGCCAACGGCCAGCGGGTCCCGGAAGACTGGCACCGCCTGCCCGCGCAGGTGCTGCTGCACCGCGCGCTGCGCGCCACCCCGTGGAGCGCCTACCGCCTGGAGGCGCCCGAGGTCAACCTGATCTTCAGCGCCCGCCAATTGGCCGGTGGCCAGGGCGCCGGCGCGGTGGGGACCGCCTGATGCGAAACCCGATGTCGCCCCCCGCGCCGCTGGACCAGGCCGACGGCCTGCGCCGCATGTTTGCAAGTTCGCAGTTGCGCTTTGTGCCGGTGGTCGCTAACCCGCACCTGGCCTGCGGCGGGCTGATGCTGGAGCGGCTGTGCAGCGCCTTCGGCGAGCAGGGCGCGCACACGCTGGTGGTCGACGCCTCCGAACGCGCCCAGGCGGCCGGCGAGATGGCGATGATCGAGTTGTCCGAATGCATCGAGCCGCTGTCGCCAGGGGTGTCGTTCCTGGCCGCCCGCGGGTTGCCGCTGCGCTTTGTCGACACCCACGGCTTCACCTCGGGCTTTTTGCAAGCGCTGGCCGACGCGGTGGAGCAGGTGGACGTGGTCTTGGTGCACGCGCCTGCGGTCGACCTGTGCCGGCTGTTTTGCCGGCGCGATGCGCGCCACGCGGCGCGCGACGAAATGGCCCCGCTGTTCCTTGCCGACGACCGCCCCGCCAGCGTGACCCATGCCTACGCGGCGATGAAGCTGCTGACCCAGCGCGCCGGCCTGGTGGTGCACGACCTGTTGCTCGGCGCGGCGTCGCACTCGCCGCGGGCCGCACGCATCGCGACCCAGTTGGCTCACTGCGCCGACCTGTTTTTGGGGGCCGCGCTGCGCCACGCGATGCGCCTGGATCCGTCGGCCGACATGGCCGAGCCGGTGTCAGGGGACTTGCGCGAATGGGCCAGTGAATGGCTGGCCGACGCTGGCCACAGCCCACGCCGGTGGGCGCCGCCCATGGCGACGGGCGGGGCCTGGCCAGCGCACACACCGAATTGAATTCACAGGAGCGACAACAAGATGTACACCGCCAAAGGCCAGCTCGACACCAACGCCCAGCTCAAGCAGTACAGCCCGCTGGTGCGCCGGCTGGCGCACCAGATGATTGCCAAGCTGCCTGCCAACGTCGAGCTCGATGACCTGGTGCAGGTCGGCATGATCGGCCTGGCCGACGCGCTGAACCGCTTCGACGCCGCGCAAGGGGTCCAGTTCGAAACCTTCGCGACCCAGCGCATCCGCGGCGCGATGCTCGACGAGTTGCGCGGCACCGACCACATGTCGCGCGGCACGCGCAAGCACCAGCGCAGCATCGAATCGGCGGTGCGCGCGCTGGAGCAAAGGCTGGGCCGTGCGCCGATCGAAAGCGAAATCGCGCAGGAGATGGGCCTGAGCCTGGTCGACTATCAGCAACTGCTGGGCCGGGTGCGCGGCACCCAGCTGGTGTACCTGGAAGACATGACCGGCCCCGACGGCGACAACGACTACCTCGACCGGCATGTCGGCGACGAAGCCCTGAACCCGATGGCGCAACTGCAGGACGTGCGCATGCGCGAGGCGCTGATCGAGGCGATCAAGAACCTGCCCGAACGCGAGCAGCACGTGATGAGCATGTACTACGAGCACGACATGAACCTGAAAGAGATCGCCGCGGTGATCAAGGTGACCGAGTCGCGGGTGTGTCAGTTGCACAGCCAGTCGATCGCGCGCCTGCGGGTCAAGCTGCGCGCCTATTGAAGGCGGACGTTCGCGGCCTGGCGTTTCAACCCCCGTGATCGGCCGAGAATGGCCGGCATGCAAACCGCCTGGCCGCTTCCCGCATTGCTGAGCTGGGCGCTGGCCTGGCTGGTGTTCCTGTTCCTCGACGCGCCCGGACGCCTGCCGGCCGGCGTGGCGGTGAGCGTGGCGGTTGCGCTCGGGGTGGGCCTGGGTGTTCTGGGTGCGACGCCCTGGCGGCGCATCTTGATCGGCGCGGGGTTTCCGCTGTCGCTGGCCGCCTCGGGCCTGGCCGGCGGGTTGCCCGGCTGGGCCTGGCTGCTGCCGCTGGTCCTGCTGGCGTTGCTCTACCCGCTCAACACCTGGCGCGACGCGCCGCTGTTCCCGACGCCGCGCGGCGCGCTCCAGGGGCTGGCCGACAAGGCCCCGTTGCCGGCCTCGGCACGCATCGTCGACGCCGGCTGTGGCCTGGGCGCCGGGCTGATCGAGCTGCACCGCGCCTACCCGCGGGCCGCGCTGGTCGGCCTGGAATGGAGCTGGCTGCTGCGCCGGGCGTGCGCCTGGCGCTGTCGCTTTGCGCAGGTCAAACGCGCCGACATGTGGGCCGCCGACTGGGCCGGCTTCGATCTGGTCTACCTGTTCCAGCGGCCCGAAAGCATGCAGCGCGCGGCGCACAAGGCCGCCGCCGAACTGGCGCCCGGGGCCTGGCTGGTAAGCCTTGAATTCGAGGTGTTGACGCTCCAGCCCGATGCGGTGCTGATGCTGGGCCCGGGGCGCAGCGTCTGGGCCTACAAGATGCCGTTCAAGGCGCGTTGACGGCGCATTGACGGCGCCTTGAACCG
>JAYSVE010000440.1:0-4039 GCA_043718725.1 Methylibium sp. | reverse complement strand
TCGCCTTCGCCTTCGGGTCGATCCCGCAGCAGGACGTGTTCCAGCGCATGACCAGCGCGAAGAACGAGAAGACCGCCGTGCGCGGCACGCTGATCGGCGCGTTGATGTATTTCTGTTTCGCCTTTGTGCCGATCTTCATCGGCTACGCGGCGCTGGTGGCCGACCCGGCGCTGAAGGCGCTGTTTGACTCCGACGATGCGCGCCAGATCCAGCGCATCCTGCCCGATCTGGTGCTCGGCAAGATGCCGATCTGGACCCAGGTGCTGTTCTTCGGCGCGCTGTTGTCGGCCATTTTGTCCACCGCCAGCGGCGCGTTGCTGGCGCCGACGGCCATCTTCACCGAGAACGTGCTGCGCCCCTTCGTCGCGCCACACATGGGCGACCGCCAGTTCCTGCTGACCTTGCGTATCGTCCTGGTGACCTTCTGCGCCGGCGCGCTGCTGTTCGCCGTCAACAGCAAGAGCACGATGTACGAGATGGTGCAAAACGCCTACAACGTGACGCTGGTCGGCGCCTTCGTGCCGCTGCTGGCCGGCGCCTACTGGAAACGCGCCACGTCACAGGGCGCGCTGGCGGCGATCGTGTTTGGCATCGGCACCTGGTTGGGGGCCAGCGCGCTGGCGCCGGACGCCATGGTGCCGCCCAACCTGATCGGCCTGTTCGCCGCCGCGATTTTCATGGTGCTCGGCTCGGTTGCGCCGCAGGTCCTGCGCCACCGCGGCCAGAGCATCGAACGCAGGCTGGGCGATGCCGCCGCCCACCTCAAGCACGGTGGCGCTCAGCACAAGCCACGTTGAGGGCCACGGCAAGGCCCTGGGCCGAGCCGCCTATAATTCGCTTTTTGCTTTCTGAATCAAGGGTTTAGCCATGCCAATCTATGCCTACCGCTGTGAAGCGTGTGGCCACGCCAAGGATGTCTTGCGCAAGGTCTCGGACCCGCTGCTGAGCACCTGTCCGTCGTGCGGCGCCGAGGCCTTCAAGAAGCAACTCACCGCTGCCGGCTTTCAACTCAAGGGCTCGGGCTGGTACGTCACCGATTTCCGGGGCGATGCCAAGGCCGGCAAGCCGGCCGGTGACGCCGAGGCCGGCGCCGCGGCCAAGGGCGATCTGCCCAAAGATGGCGCCGGCAAAGGCGATGCCGCCCAGGCCACTGGCGCGAAGGGCGATCAGGGCAAGGCCGACACCGGCAAGGCCGAAAAGGGCAAAACCGAACCCGCAAGCGCCGGCGCCAAGACCTCGACCGTCACTGCGCCGGCCGCGGCGCCGGCGTCCGGCGGCGGCGCAGGCGGGGCTGGAACTGCGGCCGGTGGTCAGTGACGGCGCCGTTCGCGAACAAGCCCTTGAAAAAATTCCTCATTGCCGGGCTGCTGGTCTGGCTGCCGCTGGCCATCACGATCTGGGTGCTGCACTCGGCGCTGGGCCTGCTCGACGGCGTGTTCGGCTGGTTTCTCGATGCCTCGCAGGCATTGCTGCCGGCCGCGACCCACAACTCCATCGAAGCCTTGCGCCACGTGCCCGGCCTCGGTGTCGTGGTGCTGTTGGTGGGCCTGCTGCTGACCGGCGCGTTCGCGGCCAACATCGTCGGCCAGTGGTGGCTCGCGCGCGGGCACAGCCTGTTGAAAAAGATACCGATCGTCAAGTCGATCTACAGCTCGGTCAAGCAGGTCTCGGACACGCTGTTTTCGAGCACCGGCAACGCCTTCCGCGAAGCCGTGCTGGTGCAATACCCGCGCCAGGGTTGCTGGACCATTGCCTTCGTCACCGGCAAGCCGGGCGGTGAAGCGGCGGAGCACCTGCGCGGTGATTTCCTGAGCGTCTACGTGCCGACCACGCCCAACCCGACCTCGGGCTTCTTCCTGATGTTGCCGCGGGCCGACGTGATCGCGCTGCAGATGAGCGTCGACGAAGCGCTGAAGTACGTGATCTCGATGGGCGTGGTGGCCCCTCACGCTGGCGCGAGTGCGCCGTCGCAACTGGCGCGAACCTGACCCGGCGTGGCGCCTGGCCCGCGCTGCGCTTGCGCTGCCGGCACCGCGGCGCGCCACTGGCCACCCTTTGCTGAATTGCCAGACCCCTGTTCTGTGAAGCCCGACCCTCGGACCTTCGGCTTGACAGTGACCTCAACCGACGGAGCATCTGAATGAGAACAACCTATTGCGGCCTGGTCAGTGAAGCGCTGCTGGACCAGACCGTGACCCTGATGGGCTGGGCCCACCGCCGGCGCGACCACGGTGGCGTGATCTTCATCGACCTGCGCGACCGCGAAGGCCTGGTCCAGATCGTCTGCGACCCCGACCGCGCCGCCATGTTCAAGGTGGCCGAAGAGATCCGCAACGAGTTCTGCCTGAAGGTCGTCGGCAGGGTGCGCGAGCGACCCGCCGGCACCGAGAACGCCAACCTCACCAGCGGCAAGATCGAGGTGCTGTGCCTGGAACTGGAGGTGCTCAACCCCAGCGTCACGCCGCCGTTCCAGCTCGACGAGGAAAACCTCTCCGAGACCACGCGCCTCACGCACCGGGTGCTGGACCTGCGCCGCCCGTTCATGCAACGCAACATGAAGCTGCGCTACCGCGTCGCGATGGAGGTGCGCAAGTTTCTCGACGCCAACGGCTTCATCGACATCGAAACGCCGATGCTCACCAAGAGCACGCCCGAGGGCGCGCGCGACTACCTGGTGCCCAGCCGGGTCCACGACGGCATGTTCTTCGCGCTGCCGCAGTCGCCCCAGTTGTTCAAGCAACTGTTGATGGTGGCCGGCTTCGACCGCTACTACCAGATCGTCAAGTGCTTCCGCGACGAGGACCTGCGCTCCGACCGCCAGCCCGAGTTCACGCAGATCGACATCGAGACCAGCTTCCTCACCGAGGAGGAGATCCGCACGATGTTCGAAGGCATGATCCGCAGCACCTTCGAGCATGCCATCGGTGTGGTGTTGCCGGCCTTCCCGGTGATGTTGTATGCCGACGCGATGCGGCGCTACGGCTCCGACAAGCCCGACCTGCGGGTCAAGCTTGAACTGACCGAGCTGACCGACGTGATGACCGACGTGGACTTCAAGGTCTTCGCCACGCCGGCCAACACCAAGGACGGCCGCGTGGTGGCCTTGCGCGTGCCGGGCGGCGGCGAAATGAGCCGGGGCGAGATCGACGGCTACACCGAGTTCGTCAAGATCTACGGCGCCAAGGGGCTGGCGTGGATCAAGGTCAACGACGTGGCCAAGGGCCGCGAGGGCTTGCAGTCGCCGGTGATCAAGAACCTGCACGACCGCGCGCTGGCCGAGATCGTCAAGCGCACCGGCTCGCAAAACGGCGACCTGCTGTTCTTCGGCGCCGACAAGGCCAAGGTCGTCAACGACGCCATCGGCGCGCTGCGGGTCAAGGTCGGCCACAGTGATTTCGGCAAGGCCCACGGCCTGGTGCAGGGCACCTGGGAGCCGCTGTGGGTGGTCGACTTCCCGATGTTCGAACACGACGACGCCGCACAGCGCTGGAACGCGGTGCACCACCCCTTCACCAGCCCGAAGGACGGCCACGAGGACTGGCTCGAAACCGACCCCGGCCGCTGCGTGGCCAAGGCCTATGACGTGGTGTTGAACGGCATCGAGCTCGGCGGCGGCTCGGTGCGGATTCACCGCGAAGAAGTCCAGAGCAAGGTGTTCCGCGCGCTCAAGATCGACGCCGAGGAAGCTCAGGCCAAGTTCGGCTTCCTGCTCGACGCGCTGCAATACGGCGCGCCGCCGCACGGTGGCATCGCCATCGGCCTGGACCGGTTCGTGATGCTGATGACGGGCGCCGAATCGCTGCGCGACGTGATCGCCTTCCCGAAGACGCAGCGCGCGCAATGCCTGTTGACCAACGCGCCCAGCGGGGTCGACGAGAAGCAGTTGCGCGAGTTGCACATCCGCTTGAGGAGCGGGGGCGGCGCGGCCTGAGGCCGGGTGGCTGATGCAGAATGAAAGGGCGCGCTCCCCGCGCCCTTTGTTTCGCTCCGGGCGCACCCCGGCAAGGCACGCCATTGAGCAAACCCACCAAGATCCCCG
>JAYSVE010000439.1:0-9717 GCA_043718725.1 Methylibium sp. | reverse complement strand
TTGCGAAGCGCGCTTCCGGTCGACATGCTGGTTCTCGGGGGTCAGACGGTGAGTTCGCCGCGCATCAGGCGGGGCAGCAGCAGGTCGCGGGCGGCGCGGAGCTTCTCCGCTTGCGCCCGAAGCACAAAGATCTGCTCAAAGATTGGATCGGCAATTTCCTGAAAGGCCGAGCGGAGGTCTGCTGGAGGCACAACCACAGGAATCCGATTCAGGTTCCCTTGCGTCAACTTGGGTTGTGCCACGCCGGTGACGTGGCCAGCAATCGGATACGCCCCCAGAAAGCAGTAGAGGAACTCCGTGCTGAGGGTGCCGCCCTGTAGAACGTGTGCGTGATTGCTGACCCAGAACTTGCCTTCGACCAACTGCAGCATTGGCGTACCCGCCGGCGTCTGCACAGTCCCATCCTCCCCAACCAGCAAGTACCGACCCTCAAAGATGTACCCGTCGAGGAAGTCCAGAACCCCTGCAGCGCCGTGGTACGGGTACGGGCCTGGCCGCGACTCCCGCTCAAGGCTGGACAGCGGAACACGTCGGCGGGATTGGTTCACCGCCACCGAGCCAATCGTGCTCCGGGCCCAGCCTCCGGGCAATCCGCTGACCGCCCTTGTGCCGGCATGCCCAGGAAATCGAAATCGTCGGAACCACTCGTCGAAGAGCAGCCGCACCGAGTCTTCCAACAGCTTGATGCGGCGGCGGTTGTTGTCGATCAGGTCGTCGTAGCTCGCGAGCACGTCCACGATGCGGCGTTGCATGTCAAGGGCTGGTGCTCGGACCTTCAGCTCGTGGAGCACGTTACGGTCGATGCCAGGCACCGCCGCCTTGTCGCTCTGGTAGTCCGTTAGAGCATTCTTCAGGAAGTACGCCGTGAACCTGGGTTCGTTGCCCTTGAAATCGGTGACGTACAGCGCGGTATTCAGAGGCCAATAGTCGCGGTCGAGAAAGAACACTTCGCCCAGCGTGCCGTAGCGGCCGATGACAACTCCCGGGGCGGCGGCCTTCGCTTTGCTGTGATGGCCCGTGACTCCTGATGACGAAACAACAGGGACATCACCGTCCTCGCGATCTTGGGACGGCAAGTCGTGGCCACGTTGTAGCCGCATGAAGTCACCAAGGCGGCACTCGCGCCACGTCATGCAAGAAGCCCCGCGGCGGCGGCCTGAATTCGCACCGACAGTTGTTGCGCCGACAAGTTCAAGTCGGCCAACTCGGCGTGTATGTCTTTCATGGTCTCGGCAAAGTCGAAGTCTTCATCCTCCACCACCGCCGCGACACCGACATAGCGCCCCGGCGTCAAGCTCCAATCCGCCCCCTCGATCTCGGCTCGCGTGACCGCCTTGCACAGCCCCTGCACATCGCAATAGCGCCCCTCCGGAAACCGCTCGATCAGCCAGGCCGCATGGCGCTGAAAGTGCCGCACCCCCTTCAGGCGCTCCACCGCGACGCCGCGCGCGGCCTCCAGGGCCTTGCGCGCACGACCGATCTCGCGCGTGGGCCAGGCTGCATCGTCCTTGGCTGCAAGCTGCTTCTCGGCCAAGTCCAGCAGGCGCAGCGTGGCCCGGGTGGCGTGGTCCAACTGGGTCGACAGCGCGCGGGCCTGGTCGGCAAAGCCCAGCAGCGTGTCGCGATGAAAGGCGGTGCTGCCTGCGATGTCGGCAGCGGGTTTCGCATGCTGCGCCACCAAGTCGCCGGTGGCTCGCCTCAGGCTCTCGATGGACGCCAGCGGGTCGGTGTTGGCGCCAACGTATTCGGCCAGCACCGCCGCATGCTCACCGCCCGCGGGCAGCAGCGCCACGAAAGGCTGCATCAGCGTGCGCAGCGCCCGCCAGGCGCGCGCGAAGTCGTCCAGCGGTTCACAGGCCAGGGCGGCCTCTGCATCGCGCCAGCAGGCAAGAGCGGCCCGTACCGCGTGGCCCAGGTGTTGCGCCACCAACGCCTCGAAGCGATCGTGCTGTCCCCGGTACAGCCACACCACCGCCGTCAGGTCGGCCAGTTGCTCGGGGCTGAAGTCGAAGATCTTGCGCGTCACCTTGCGGAACAACTTGTCGCGCGTCGAGCATCAGCACGGTGTCGCGGCGCTCGGCCGGCTTGCCGCGGTCGTAGAACCACAACTCGCAGGGCACAGCGCGGGTGTAAAAGAAGTTGGGCCGGATGGCCACCATCACGTCCACGTCGCCGGTCTGCACCAGCTTGCGCCGCACATCGGCCTCGCCATGGCCGGCGCTGCTGGCCTGCGACGACATCACGAAACCGGCGCGGCCTGCTGCGGCCAGATAGCTGTGGAAGTAGCTGATCCACAGGTAGCTGGCGTTGCCCACCATCTTCGCCTTGTTCACGCCGGGCAGGCCGAAGGGCAGGCGGCGGTCGGCTTGGACGCGATCGGCGCCCACCATGTCGACGTTGAATGGCGGGTTGGCCATCATGAAGTCGCAGTGGCCCCACAGCGGCCGCCCATCGGGCAGACGATGCACGTCTTCGTAGAACGTGTTGGCGTCGCGGATGTCACCCTCCAGCCCGTGCACGGCCAGGTTCATCTTGGCCAGGCGGATCGTGGAAGGCGTCTTCTCCTGGCCATAGAAGGTGACACGTTTCATCGTGTCCAGCCCCTCGTGCTCGATGAAGTGGCTGCTCTGCACGAACATGCCTCCCGAGCCGCAGGCCAGGTCGGCCACCACGCCGTGGTCGGGTTCTATGAAGTTGACGATCATCTGCACGAGCGAAGGCGGTGTGAAGAACTCGCCGTTGTCCTGCGCGCCCTGCATTGCGAACTTCATCAGGAAGTATTCGTAGATGCGGCCGAACACATCGCCCGAGGCACGCCTGAGGGCCTCGGTGTCGAAGGCGCGGAGCAGGTCTTCAAGCAAGCGGGCGTCGAAACGGTCGTAGTCCTTGGGCAACTGGTTCAGCAGTGGCTCGAAGTCGGTCTCGATCGCGTTCATGGCCGCCACCAGCGCCGCGCCCAGGTCGCTGCCCTTGGGCAGGGCCAGCAGGTGGTTGTAGTGCGCCAACTGCGGCAGCATCAGCGCGCGGCGGCGCACGAAGTCAGCCGCCACCAGCTTGCGCTTCGGGCTGCGGCCGGCGGCTTGGTCGGCCTGAATGGCGGCGAGCGCATCGTCGTAGCGGTTACTGGCGTGGCGCAGGAAGATCACGCCCAGCACCGGCATGCAGTACTCGCTGCTGGTCAGCTTGGAGTTGGCACGCAACTGGTCGGCGGCCTCCCACAGGCTGGCTTCGATCTTGTTCAGGTTGTTCAGGGCGCTGCTGCTCATCCGGTCACCAAGGGTCTGCCTGGATTCTCGTTCACGTTTCGCGACAAGTCCTTGCCGCGGCTCCGCTAGATGGGCGAGACAACCGCGTCACCGACAAACGCGATGAGAGGCAACCGGCGCGGCATCTGAAGCGTTGGGGCACTTGCCGCTTGACCATGGCTGCGACCGAGCCAGTACAGCTCAGGCAGCAAGATGCGGTTGACTTTGTTGCTGACGGGCTATGGTGTGAGACATCCTTGGACGTCTCGACTCAGCAACTTGGTGGCCTGGGGCGGAATCGAACCACCGACACGCGGATTTTCAATCCGCTGCTCTACCAACTGAGCTACCAGGCCGAAGCCCGCCAGTATAGACGAGCCGAATGCGGCGAAGCGGCGCTACGACAGCGCGCCACGCTTGCCGCGCGTGAGGTCGACGCCCAGTTGCTTGAGCTTGCGGTACAGATGAGTACGTTCTAGCCCAGTCTTTTCGGCGACACGGGTCATGCTGCCGTTTTCTTGGGAAAGATGGAACTCGAAGTAGCTTTTCTCGAACGCGTCGCGGGCTTCGCGCAGCGGGCGGTCGAGGTCGAAGCTTTGCTCGGACTGCGGCCCGAGCATCATGGGCATGGTGGGCAGCATCAGACCACCGGTCATCGCCGATTCGACCGTCAGCCCGCTGTCAAGCTGGGTTGCGTGGGAAACGGTTGCCGCGTTTCGCGGGACCGGCTTGGCCAGCCCTTGCTCGACCGCGCGCAACAGCTTTTGCAAGGTGATCGGCTTTTCCAGGAAGGCCATCGCGCCGACCTTGGTGGCCTCGACCGCCGTGTCGATGGTGCCGTGCCCGCTCATCATGATGACCGGCATCGTCAGCAGCGACGTGGCACCCCACTCCTTGAGCAGTGTGATGCCGTCCACGTCGGGCATCCAGATGTCAAGAAGCACCAGATCCGGCCTGAACCGTTGCCGGCTCGCGCGCGCCTGGGCGGCGTTTTCGGCGACTTCGACGGTGTGCCCTTCGTCCGCCAGGATTTCCGAAAGAAGGGCTCGAATGCCGAGTTCGTCGTCGACTACAAGTATGGTGGCCATAGTCGCTAGTGTGCACTCGCGGCGTTTGTGGCCGCGGCGACAAGATTGTCGCCAGCGGGTGCGAATTTTGAAAATGATAGCGAAACTTGTGCGCCTCTCGGGGCGCCCGCCGCGGCGCTCCCCTCAATCAGGGTGCCGAGGTTGGCAATGCGGACCCTGGCGCCGTGCTCGTCGGCAATCTTCTTGACCACGGCCAGGCCCAGGCCGGTGCCTTTGCTTTTGGTGCTGACGTAGGGCTCGAAGGCACGCTTGAGCACCTTGTCGGAAAAGCCTGGGCCGTTGTCGATGACCTGCAGCCGCACCGCGCGAAACGCGCCCTGTTCGTTGCGAACCACTTCGGTGCTGACCCGCACCCGCCCGTCTGCGCGGTCGACCACCGCATCGAGCCCGTTTTGCACCAGGTTGTGGATGACCTGGCGCAACTGGGTGCCATCGCCGACGATGGCGGGAACATCGGGGCCAAAGTCGGCATGCAAGCGGCCCGATTCCTGCTCGGTCGCATACAAGCCCAGCACCTCGGAGACCAGGGCGTTCAGGTCGAGTGGGCTCAGTTGTGCGGCCGGCAAGCGGGCATAGTCGCGGAACTCGTTGACCAGGGTTTTCATGGCCTGCACCTGGTTGACGATGGTGGCCACCGAGCGCACCAGCATGGCCTGGTCGGCGCCCACCAGCTTGCTTTCGAGCTTGTGCTGTATGCGCTCGGCCGACAACTGGATCGGCGTCAGGGGGTTCTTGATTTCATGCGCCAGGCGGCGCGCCACCTCGCTCCAGGCCTGGCTGCGCTGGGCCGAGACGACTTCCGTGATGTCGTCGAAGACCATCAGCCGCGCACCCATCGGCAGGGCCGCGCCGCGCACCAGCAAGGTCACGGTGTCGCGATCGGCGGCGGTTTGCAAATCGAACGAATCCTGCCACTGGTCGCGCTCGCCCGCCTCGGGGCTGGTGGCATTGATCTCGAAGCGTTGCCAGACCGCCTGGCCGAATTCGCCCAGCCCCGGCACTTCGTCGAGCCGGCGGCGCCGGTAGGCCAGCAGCGGCAGGCGCAGGATGCGCGTCGCGCCGGGGTTGACGGTGTCGATGCGGCCCTGGTTGTCGAACACGATCACGCCGGCGGTGAGATTGTCCAGAATCGTCTGCAGGTTGGCGCGCGCGCCTTCGACCTGGACCACGCTGCGTTGCACCAGCGAGCGCGCGTCGGCGAGCTGCTGGGTCATGTCCGCAAACGAGCGGGTCAAGCCGCCGAGTTCGTCGCGCGAGGCGAACACCGGCTTGGCGCTCAGGTCGCCGTGGGCGACCTGGCGCACCCCTTCGGCCAGCAGCAGCAGTGGCCGCGCGAGCTGGTTGCCCAGTGCCACCGCCAGCAGAACGGCGGCAAAGACCGCCAGCACCAGCGCCAGCGTCAGCGTGCCGATGTACATCTTGCGCAAGCCATCGCGGGCCAACGCGCGCTGCTGGTATTCGCGGTAGGCCGTCTGCACGGCCAGCGCATTGGCCGCCAGGCCGGGGGGCAGGAGCTGGGTCACGAGCAGGTAGCGCTCTTGTTCGTCGAGCGCAAAGTTGGCGCTGGGGATGTGGGCCAGCGCGCGGACCCGGGCGTTGCCGGCCGCGGCGGCGGAGTCTTCGTCAAGGCCTTCCAACTGGCTGACGACGCGTTGGTTGCGAGCCTGCCGAAGCTGCGCCAGGGTGGGCCGGTCGGGCATCAGCAAGGCCGAGGTGTTGCCCACCGTCAGCAGGGTCTGGCCGGCCGCGCCGATCAGCGCCACGTCACGCGCGGAGAGCTGCTCGCGCAACCGCTCCAGTGCCAGGGCCTCGATGCTGCGCGTGTTGCCGCCCAGCGCCTCGGCCGCCACGCGCGTCTTGCCCGCCAGGTCGCTGACGCGGGCGTCGAGTGTGCCGCGGCCCAGGTTGAGGCCGGCGTCGAGCGCGCTTTCCACCTTCAGGTCGAACCAGCTCTCGATGCTGCGTGAAACGAACTGGAAGCTCACCGTGTAGATCAGCACACCCGGCACCACGCCCACCAGCGCAAAGATCGCGGCCAGCTTGAGCAACAAGCGGCTGCCGAACTTGCCGCGCCGGATGCGCATCAACAAGCGCAGCGAGGCCACCGCGATCACCAGCAGCAGCAGCGTGGCCACGGTGACGTTGACCCAGAACAGCCACAGGTAGTGGCGCTCGTACAGCGCCGGCGAGTTGGTCGCCACCGACAGCAAGAAGGCCAGCACCAGGCCGGCCCCGGTGACGGCCACCAGGGAGACGAGCCAGGCCCAGCGAGACGCCTTGGTCATGCGATGCCTGTCGCGCGCGGACGCCGCCCGTGCCTTAGTGCAGGGTTCCACACAGCATCGAACATTGCACTAGTTGAAGCGCTGCATGCGCTCCACCGACAGCGCCCAATCGGGCTGGCCGCTGATGCCGATCTGCATCGGCCGGGGCAGCAGCGTGGTGTCGAGCCGGAAGTTGAACTCCACGTAATGGCCCTTGCCAGTTTCGATCTGGCCCACGTCGGCCACCTTCCAGCGCACCGCGCGGCGCATCGATGCCAGCGCCTCGGCCTGGGTCGGGTAGTTCAGGTTCAGCCCGCCAAAGGTCACGCGGTAGGACGAGGTGAGCGGCTGGTAGACGATTCGCCACAGCCGGGTGGCGTGGGCCACGCGCTTGTCGCGCCAGTACCAGCGCTCCCGGTAGACCTCGGCCTCGGCCAGGAAGTACAGCGGCACGCCTTTGCTCAAGGCATCTTCCACACTGCGCGACAACTCGAAATCGACCGAATAGGAGAGCGCCACGCCTTCGTCGTCCTGCAGGACTTCAAAGCCCGTCATCTGCGGCGCGTCGGCCGCCTGGGCGGCGGGTGCCGCCAGCCAGGCGCCACTGGCAAAAAGAATCCATAGCCACAGCGCAAGGACGCGGCGCATCGCTGCGCCCACCACAACGCCGCGGCAACCAAGTTCGGCGATCGGGTTCAGGGCTGTCAAGTGGCTCGCTTCTCGATCAGGGAATAGAAAAACCCGTCCGCCGAGGCTTCAATTTCACGGGGTGGGTGCTCAGCGGGATTGTCGGGCAGCGGCAGCAGATGCCCCGTCGATACCGGCCCGTCCGGCACCTTGGCATCACCGCAGCGTTGCAAAAATGCGTCGATCTGGTGTTGGCCTTCTTGCCTGAACACCGAGCAGGTGCAAAAAAGCAGGCGTCCGCCGGGTCTCAACAGTGGCCACAGCGCGTCCAGCAGGCGCGCCTGTGTCCCGGCCAGTGCGCCGATGTCGGATGCGCGGCGCAGCCAGCGCACATCGGGGTGGCGTCGGACGATGCCGGAGGCGCTGCAGGGCGCGTCGAGCAGGATGGCGTCAAAAAGCTGGCCGTCCCACCAGGACGCCGGGTCGCCGGCATCGGCCGCCAGGGTCCGGGCGCGCAGGCCGAGCCGGGCCAGCGTTTGGTTGACCCGAACCAGGCGGACGGCGTCTCGGTCCAGGGCCACGACCTCGAGGTCGGCCAATTCCAGCAGGTGCGCCGTCTTGCCCCCGGGGGCGGCACAGGCGTCCAGCAGGCGTGCGCCCGGCGCCAAGCCCGACCCGAGCAACAGGGTCGCCGCCCGTTGCGCACCCGCATCCTGCACCGACACGGCCCCCTGCTCGAAGCCCGGCAACTCGGAGACGGGGCAGGCCCGGGCCAGCACCACGCCCTGCGCACCGACCGGCCGCGCCTGCATGCCCTGCCCGGCCAGACGCGCCAAATAGGCCGCCACGCTGCCCTGGCGGGTGTTGACGCGCAAGGTCATCGGCGGTCGTTCGTTGTTCGCGCGAAGAATGGCCTGCCATTGATCGGGCCAGTCGCGGCGCAAGCGTTCGATCCACCAGGCGGGGTGGTTGAAGCGGGCCACCGGGTCGCGCAGCGCGGCGGCCACGCTCGCGTCGCGCTCGCGCAAAAAGCGCCGCAGCACGGCATTGATGAATGGCGCGCTGGGCTTGGCGCGCAGCCGGGCCGCGGCCACCGCCTGGTCGACCAGCGTGTGTTCGGCATAGGGCGGCTCGGCGGCCGGCCACAGCAAGGCCAGCGCGGTGAGCAACAGCGCGTCGACCTCGGGCGGTGGGGCCTTGGCCGACAACTGCGCGCGCACCGCCTGTGCCGCACCCAACCAGCGCAAGGTGTGAAAGCTCAGGGCCTGGGTGCCGGGCCGGGCGTCGGACGGGCAGCGCGCAAGCGCTTGGTTCAGGGACTGGCCTTGGCGCACCGCCTGCACCGCGTCGGCCGCGTGGTTCAACAGCCTTGACAACGGCAAGGAGGCAGCGGGAGCGGGTGCATTCACCGCGCCCAGTCTACGGGCAGCGGCGCTGCGGTACTCTCCGTGCCTTGAACGATTCAGAGGTGGCCAATGCACCGAGACCCGCCGACCCCCATTTTCCGGACCGAAGAAGAACTGTCGCGCCTGGGCGCGTCCGACCGCATCCGCAACAGGCTGGCGGGGGCGCAATGCCGCTACCACGCCAACGACAATATCGCCGAGTTCATCGGCGAAGGCGAATTGGACGAGTTGCAGATCGAGGTCGAGGCAAAGATGCAAGAGGTGTTGCGCGCCCTGGTGATCGACACCGACAGCGACCACAACACCCAGGAGACGGCCAAACGGGTGGCCAAGATGTTCCTGACCGAGGTCTTTCGCGGCCGCTACGTGCCGATGCCGACAGTGACCGAGTTTCCCAACGCCGCGCGCCTGAACGAGCTGATGATCGTCGGGCCGATCAAGGTTCGCAGTGCGTGCTCACACCACTTGTGCCCCATCATGGGCAAGGTCTGGGTGGGCATCCTGCCGAACGAACATTCCAACCTGATCGGCTTGTCCAAGTACGCGCGCATCTGCGAATGGATCATGAGCCGCCCGCAAATCCAGGAAGAGGCGGTGACGATGCTGGCCAACGAGTTGCAACAGCGCGTCAAGCCCGACGGCCTGGCCATCGTGATGGAGGCCGACCACTTCTGCATGCACTGGCGCGGCGTCAAGGACGACCAGTCGATGATGACCAACAGCGTGATGCGCGGAGCGTTCCTCAAAGACGCCAACCTGCGTCGCGAATTCCTGTCCCTGCTCAGCAAGAAGACCTGAAAGGACAGACCATGCTGGTCCGTTTGATGTACGCAAGCCGGGCGACCGATTTGGTTAGCCACGACGCGCTGTCGGCCATTTTGCGCAAGTCCATGGTCAACAACCCGAGCGCCGGGGTGACCGGCGTGCTGTGTTTCTCGGGCACGATTTTTCTGCAGGTGCTCGAAGGCGGGCGCTCGCAGGTGAGCGCGCTGTACAACAAGATCACGCGCGATCCGCGCCACAACGACGTGGTCTTGCTCAGCTACGAGGAGATCAGCGAACGCAGCTTTGCCGCCTGGGCCATGGG
>JAYSVE010000438.1:0-4040 GCA_043718725.1 Methylibium sp. | reverse complement strand
CAGCGGCGGCGCGCGGGCTGCCGCCGTACATCGAGCGGGTCTGCACCACCAGGTCGTTGTCGGTCCAGTAGAACGCGTCGGACAACAGCGTCTTGACCCACGAGCCGATCGAGTCGCCCTCCAGGTCACCGGCGATCACGCGCAGGTCGCCGGGGATCGGCTCGTTCGCATCGTCCTGGCCATTCAGCCACGCAACCACCGGGCTCTCGGGCATCATGGCCTCGATGCCGGGCTGTTCGGTCGGGTCGGCGCGGCGCCGCGCGACCTCGTGCAAGAAGTCGACCAGTTGCGGCGCCACCGGCACGCCGCCCAGCTCCAGCCCCCACTTCAGCACCGACAGGTAGGCATCGAAACGCTTTGATGCGAGCAAGGTGCCGCGCGCCGGGCAGGCCACGCGCACCACGCGCTCGATGCGCAGGCCCTTGGCCTTGGCCATCTTGATCAGCGCATCGAGATCGCTGCGGTGGCGCGCGTAGCGCTCGTCGGCGAACAGCGCGCGTTCGCCCGCGCTCAGGGGCTTGCCGCCGCAGGCGCGCGCCAGCACCTCGGCCACCAGTCCGCCGCGCGAATGCGTGACCAGGTGCAGCTTGGCGCCGGGCGGCATGGCGCTGACAAGGGTCAGCGCGTTGCTGATCGGGCTTTCGCCCAGGGTCGGGTGGTCGAGCGCATAGACGCGGTCGGCGTAGTGGCGGTACAGCGCGCGCACCGTCTGCGGGTGCAGTGCCCACAGCTTGCCGAAGGTGCTGACGGTGTCGACAAAGGTGCCATGCAACAGCACCAGCAGCGGCCCGCCGTCAGCGGCGGCGGGCACCTGCACGCGCTTGAGGCCGCTGCCCTTCAGCGACTTCGGCAGCGCATCGGCGGGGAGTTCGTAGACCCCGGCCTCGACCGCGCCGTCGACCTTCTTGGTGATCGCCGCCGCCGCCAGGCTCACCGCCGGATCCTTGAACAAGCCGGTGACGACCTCGAACGCGCTCAGCACCGCCTGCCCCATCCAGCCGCGCGTGACGCCGCGCGTGGCCCCGGCCTCCAGCCCGGGCCAGCCGAGTTGCGCGCCGACCACCACGTCGTCGGCGCCGACCGCGCTGGCCGCGTCGATCGCGCTGCGCGTGGCGCCGGGAATCTGCGCGCGCATCAGGTCGCGCGCGGCCTCGGGGCTCAAGATCAGCGTCGGGCCGTTGGCGATGGTCAGCACGCACACGTCTTCACCGGGGCGCGCGCTCACGCGCATCGATTCGCCCCCCGCGCGCTGAGCGCCCACGCGCACCGAGGCCTTGAGCTGGCCGCGCGTGGCGCCGGCCGCCTCGGGCTGAGCCTGGCCGGGGACGATGAAGGTGATCTCGGGTCCGCGCGTGGCCATGGAACATCTCCTGGGGTTTGCTGTTCGTGAAAGCTTTTCGGCGCCGGCTCAGACGGCGAACGGCGCCTGCGCCAGGAAGCCGCCCGCCTTGCCCAGCGTGAACAGGTTCGGCGACTGCGTGTGCGGCAGCCCGGCCTTGATGCGGGCGTGGAAGTTGGCGTAGGCGCCGCTGAATGCGCCGTGGTTCCAGACCTTGAGCAGCTGTTCGGTGAACGCGCCGTTGTGGTCGCCGTCCATCGAGGTCTGGTTGTCCTGGCAGCCTGAGATCAGGATCACCGTCGGGTTGAACTTCTTGACGATCGCGCCGAGCCGGCCACTCGCCGCCACATTGGCCAACGCGGTGTCGGGGTCGACCTCGGCGTTGCCGGCGGCCTTGGCCACGTCGCGCTGCAGCTTGTCGTAGAACGCCTGGTGCTCGGCATACACGCGCATGCCCACCGCGGGAGGCATCAGCTTGGGCCGCTGGTGCGGCGTGCCCGGCGCGGGCGGGCCGGCGCGCACCACGCTGCCGCTGTGGCAGCTGTCGGACAACACCAGGATGCGCACACCGGACTTGAAGCGGCTGAGTTCGAAATACAACTCGTCGTCGATCAACTGGCCGTCGAACAGGCACCAGGTTTCGTCTTGTTTGTCGGCTTCTTCACCGCTCACATCGGGCACCTGGCCGCCGTGGCCGGAGTAGCTCAGCAGGAACAGGTCTCCCGCAGCCAGCGCCTTGGCGGCGCGCCGAATGCCGGCCAGCACGTTGGCGCGGCTGCCCTTCTTGCCCAGCAGCAGCGTGGGCTTGATGCCGCGCGACCTGGCGATCGCCGCGATGTCGTTGGCATCGAACTCGCACGCCGCCAGCGGCCCGGTCCAGCCGGCGTAGGCAGCGCCGCTCACCTCGTTCAAGCCGATGTGCAGTGACAGCGCCTGAGGCTTGGCGGCGTGGGCTGAGGGCTTGCGGTCGGTCATGGCTCGCTCCGTCGGTTGAGGGTCCACATCATCGTCGCGCCACGGGCGCTGCGCAAACCCCAAGTTGTAGGGCGCGAGCGCGTCGGGCTAGGTCTTGGGCATGTCGTAGGCCGCCACGATGCGCTGCGTCAGCGCCTCGGCCGAGGCGTACTCCCAGCCGCGCAGGTACTGGATGTCGCCCATCCAGCTTGGCAGTTCCAGCGGCCCGTCGTGCAGCTTGACGGGCACAAGGCGGATCTTGCGGTTGTCGGCCAGCGCGACGATTTCGCGCGCTTCGTGGGTGCAGTTGCCGCTCGCAAAGTAGGCCGGCGACACCAGCGGCACAGCCAGCGCGCTGCCAGAGAGCTTGTCGAAGATTTCCTCGATCCAGCGGCTGCCCGGCACGATCGACTGGCCCTGGTCGCGGTAGTCGAACACGTTCTGGAAGATGCGCCGCAAGGCCTGCGCCACTCCTTCGACGCGGGCCCGGTCTTCGCCCGCGTAACTCAAGAACACGGTTTCCTTGCGCAGCGTGGCGCTCGCAAAGTAGGCCGTCGCTTCGGCGGCGCTGCCAATGTACTTGCGCGGCTCGTAGATCACCGACAGGCGCTGCACCACCTGGTGCAGCAGCGAGTCGCTGTCGTGCCAGCGGACGATGTCTTTCGGATAACCGGCCTCGAACGACTTGAGGATCCCGTCTTCCAGCGGCGAGCGCGCCGCGACACTGTCCGACGGGGAATGGATCAGGCGAAGCTGCGGCACGAAGCGGGCGTGCAGGTAGGCCGGCAGGCCGCCGGCACACGCGCGGGTGCCGATGTCGGTCAGCGCCCAGTCCAGGCTTTCGAGGCGACGCATGAACTCACCGTCGGCACCCCGGCCATTGTCCAGCTCGACCGGGTTGAGCGACAGGTTGCGCAACTGCTCGGCCAGGCTGTCGACATCGGCGTCGGAATACGGCGCGCCGGCACCGCTGGGCAGCAACAGGCCGACCTGATCGAGCGCCGAAGTCCGTCCCTGATCGGCATGGCGGTGCATCGAGGCGGCCACGTCGTCGGCGAACGCGCGCGCCTGCTCGCGCAAACTGTCTTCGCGCCGCAGCGGGCCGGAGCTGGCCACCTCGCGGTGGTCGTAGCGGCATTCACGCAGGCTGGACGGCACGCTGATCGCGCTGCCATACCGCTGGTCGACAAACACGATGCCCGGCTTGCCGGAGCGGATCGCCAGGTCGAGCTCGAGCCGGAAGTATCTCGATTCCTCTTGGATCGCCTCACGGCTCGGGCGCCCATCGGCGGCGGACGGAAACGGACAGATGCCGACAAAGGCATCGGCGTCGCGCACGAAGCGCTCCAGCCGGGTGACGTTGGTGGGCTTGGAGCCCACGTCGACTTCGAACTGCACATGGGCACACGCGGTCAGCAGCTCGAAGAAGCGCCGGTTCACGTCGGCCGACTTGTAGCGGTGGCTCAGGAAGGCCTTGAAGGTGGGCAGGGTCATGGCCTTGTCCTCATGCGGCACGCCGATCGAGTGCGCACTCCAACGCGGCGGCCCAGGCAAGCGGCTCGCCGCGCCGCTCGCGGCACTGCCGGATCAGGCGCAGGTTTCGGGCGGTCGATTCCGGCTCCCACGGTTCGCGCACGGCGGCCAGCGCGTCTTCGAGCGCAGCGGTGGCTTGGCCCTCGTCGCGCGCCAGCACCGCCAGTTCCAGGCGCGTGGCGTGGTCCCAGTAGTCGGGCCGGCCGGTGGCGAG
>JAYSVE010000437.1:0-4041 GCA_043718725.1 Methylibium sp. | reverse complement strand
TGGAAGAGAACATCCTGGTGCCGGTCTGGGCCTCGAAGGCTTTGAAGGCCGACGCCCGCCTGGCGTTTGTCTACGGCGTGCTGCCCGAGTTGCAAGAGATGCGCCAGCGCCGCGCGCTGCTGCTGTCCGGCGGCCAGCAAAAGCTGGTGGCGCTGGCCCGCGCGCTGGCGGTGGGCACCCGGCTGTTGCTGCTGGACGAGCCGTTTGAAGGCGTGGCGCCGGCCCTGTCGAACCGGCTCGCCGACGTGATCGGCGGGCTGCGCGGCGGGCGGCACGGAGGAGACATGGCGGTGCTGATCGCGCAGTCCGACCTGAACCATTCGCGCAGCCTGGTCGACACCGAGTTCGTGGTCGAGCGCGGCGCCAACCAGGCCGTCGCCACTCCGGTGTGACCCCATGACCGCCTGGCAGGCTTGGCCCGTGCCGCGGCTGCGCCGTGAAGCGGCTTTCGGCGACCGTGTGGTGCGCTGCTTTGCGCAACGCCCGGCCAGCGTGCACGCCATGCTGGCCCGCGCGGCGCTGCTGCGCGGCGACCACGAGGCATTGGTGTGCGACGAGCGGCGCTGGACCTATGCCGAACTGGACGCCCAGGTCGGCCGCATCGCCACCGGCCTGCGGGCCCAAGGCGTGACGGCGGGCGCGCGGGTCGCGATGTTCATCGGCAACCGCCCGGAGTTCGTCTTCGTGTTGTTCGCGTTGCAGCGGCTGGGCGCGATCGCCGTGCCCATCGGCGTGCGCGAAGCCCGCCCGGGGCTGGCCTACATGCTGAACCAGTGCGGGGCGATGGGCATCGTCTTCGACGCCGACCTGCTGGAGCGGCTTCCCGACGCCGCCGAGCTGGCGTCGCTGCGACTGCGCATCTCCATCGGCCCGGTGCCCGGCATCGCGTCGCTCGACAGCCTGGCGGCGCATGCCGGCACTACGGCGGCGGTGGCCGCGTTGGCCGAGTTCGATGAACGCGACACCGCGGTGATCCTGTACACCTCGGGCACCACCGGCCACCCCAAGGGGGCGACGCTGACGCACTTCAACATCGCCCACTCGGTGCTGCACTTTGAAGCCTGCATGGGCCTGCGCGCCGACGACCGCGCGGCGCTGGCGGTGCCGGCCAGCCACGTGACAGGCCTGGTCGCCATCATCCTGGCGATGGTTCATGTGGGCGGCACGGTGGTGATCGTGCCTGCCTTCAAGGCAGCCGACTTCGTGGCGCTGATCGCGCGCGAGCGCGTGACCTACAGCTTGATGGTGCCGGCCATGTACACGCTGTGCCTGATGAGTCTGGAAGGCCCCCGGGCCGCCGCAGTGCGGCAGCCGCCCCCCGAGGGGGTCCAGGAAACTGGGGGGCGCCCGGCGTTTCCTTGCGACTTTTCGACCCCCGACCTGTCGAGCTGGCGCATCGGCGGCTACGGCGGCGCGCCGATGCCGGTGGCAACGATCGACCAGTTGGCCGCGCGCCTGCCCGGGCTGGGGCTGGTCAACGCCTATGGCGCCACCGAGACCACCTCGCCCGCCACGATGATGCCCGCCGGGTTGACCCGTGAGCACGCCGACAGCGTCGGCGTCGCCCTGCCCTGCGCCGAGGTGTTGGTGATGGACGACGACGGCACGGAGCTGCCGCACGGCGAGACCGGCGAACTGTGGATCGGTGGGCCCATGGTGGTGCCCGGCTACTGGGACAACCCCGAAGCCAGCGCCGCTTCGTTCACCGCCGGCTTCTGGCATTCGGGCGATCTCGGCTCGGTCGACGCCCACGGTTTCGTTCGCATCTTCGACCGCAAGAAGGACATGCTCAACCGGGGTGGCTTCAAGGTCTATTCGGCGGAGGTGGAGAACGTCTTGATGGCCTTGGCCGGCGTCGTCGAGGCGGCCATCGTCGGGCGCCCTTGCCCGGTGCTGGGGGAGCGCGTGCATGCGGTCCTGCACGCGCCCGGTCTGGCGCGCGACGACGCCGCCGTCATGCGTCACTGCGCGGCCCACCTGGCCGACTACAAGGTGCCCGAAAGCATCACCTGGAGCGACGTCCCGCTGCCGCGCAACGCCAATGGCAAGTTGCTCAAGCGCGCCCTGCGCGAAGGGCTGCTCGCGCCGCCAGGCTGATCCGCAAACAACGCCCCACAGCTTTTTAAGCGCGTGCGGCGGCGCCGGCAATGCCGGCCACGAAGCGCGGCCACAGCGCGGCGGGCAGGTCGTGGCCCATGCCTTCGATCACGTCCAGGCGCGCCCCTTTGATCTTGGCCGCCAGGTCGTGTCCCGCGGCCACCGGCACCAGCGGGTCTTGCTGGCCGTGCAGGATCTGCGTGGGTTGGTTGATGCCGCCGAGCAGCCGCGAACGGTCGCCGTCGGCGGCGATCGCGACCAACTGGCGGATGGTGCCATGCGGGCGGTAGGCGCGGCGCACCGCCAGGTTGAGCCGCGCGCGCAGGTCGGCATCGCTGGCCGGGAAGGCCGGGCTGCCGATCAGTTTGTAGATGCGCACGAAATGGGCCACGACGCTGTCGATGTCGCTCGGGTCTTTGGGCCGCGAGAGCAGCGCACCGCGAACCTTGAGCGTGGCCTGCGGCAGGCGACGCGCGCCGCTGCTGGTCATCATCAGGGTCAGGCTTTTGACGCGCCTGGCGTGGCGCACCGCGAGCTGCTGGGCGATCATGCCGCCCATCGACGCGCCGCAAACATGGGCGCTGGCAAGGCCCAGCACGTCGAGGATGGCGGCGGCGTCGTCGGCCATGTCGGCCAGGGTGTACGGGCTTTTGACGCTCAGGCCCACGCTGTACTTCAGCGAGGCCAGCGCCAGGTTGGGCAGGCCCATCGGGTCGAAACGCTGGCTCAGCCCGACATCGCGGTTGTCGAAGCGGATGACGCGAAAGCCCCGCTTGACCAGGCTGGCAACGAAGTCGTCGGGCCAGGCCACCAGTTGCATGCCCAGCCCCATGATGAGCAACAGCGGCGCGCCGCTGGCAGGGCCGTGGTCTTCGACTTCGAGGGCAATGCCGTTGGCGTGGATCTGCATGAGCCCCTCAACGCCGCTCAGGCCGCCGAGGCCGAAAAAGCCGCGACGTGCGCGCTTGAATGGCGGAAGAACCAGCGCCGCGCGCCGCTGGCATCGAAAGGCTTCCAGGCGCCGGGACGTTGCGCCAGCCGGTCGGCCACGGCCCACAGCGCCAGCGGGTTCAGGCCCATGCCGAGGTGGCTGGCATGGAGTTCGATGTTTTCAACCAGCGGCCCGGGCTCGTTGACACTGCAACGCCAGGCGACGACGCCGTCGCTGCGTGAGTAGATGGACGTGGTCGGCACCGAGGGCGGCTCACGCAACCGCGCCATCATCACCGGGTCGTGCACGCGCTGCCCGCTGACCAGCTCGAAGAGGCGCCAGGCGTTGGTGGCCCGCGGGTGGCCGGTGAACGGTGTACCCAGGGTGATGACGCAGCGCGCATGGTCGGGCAACTCCTTGGCCATCTCGCGGGCATACAAGCCGCCCAGGCTCCAGCCGATCAGGCTCGCCGGCCGGCCGTGCTTGTCGACCAGGGCCTGCAGCGTGTCGTTGCATTTTTTCAGCACGCCGCGGCGCGGGCCAAAGTTCAGCCCCTGGCCCCAACCGTGAACCGCGTAGCCCAGGTGGGTCAGCAGGCGCCGCAGCGGCGCGGTGCTGATGTCGCCGGCGCTCAGACCCGGATAGACGAGCACCGGGTGGCCGTCGCCGGGTGGCAGCTTGCGCAACCATGGCGTGGCGGCGAGCCCGGCGGCAAACTCCCACGGCGCGCGACCCTCCAGCAGCATCAACCAGGCGTTGGGGGCCCGGGCTTCGTCGGCATCGGCAGCGAAGGTCTTGAGCGACATCAAGAGGGCCCAGGGAAAATCGATGGCGCCATGTTAGCGGCTGGGGGGCTTGCGCTTTGAGGCGCGCGCCCTGGCGTCGCGCGGGGTCGGCGCCGCCCCGACCAGCGCGTCGGGCGCGATGGCTTTGGGCCCGGCGGCCAGCGCCTTCATTCGGTTCGTCACCTGGGTGGCGGCCTGCCCGATCGCCCCGGCCATGAGCCGCTGGGC
>JAYSVE010000436.1:0-4045 GCA_043718725.1 Methylibium sp. | reverse complement strand
AAGGCGGGGTTCAAGGGCATGCGGCTCGCACTACTTTTTGGAGAACGCCAGGGTCACTTCGCCCAGGCGAATGCCGAACTTGCTCATCTGCGCCTTGTTGAGCATCACGCGCTCGTCCATCAAATACATCCAGTCGTCGAACTGCACCTCGTAGACGCTGCCGTCCACCGGCAGCCGCAGCGTGTATTTCCATTGCAGCGCGTTGCCGGCCGCCTGGCCCAGCGCCGTGCCGACCACGTCGTCGGCGGTGCCGGTGTACTGGCCGCCGGGGAGCTTTCTCAGCCGCCAGACGCGACGTTCCTTCTTGCCGTCGCTGTAGGTGAAGTCCTCGTCCAGCACGCCGTTGTCGCCGCTCCAGGTGCCCTTCATCGCCACCGTGAAGCGGCGCACCACCTTGCCGCCGCGGTCGGTGAACAGGCCGTGCGCGACCAGGTCACCGTTGAAATAGCTCGCCAGGTCGAGTGCCGGTTTTTCTGCCGCGTGGTCGGCCGGAATCGGTGTCGAAGCACAGGCGGTCAGCAGCGCGGCGGCGAGTGCCACGCCAGCCAGGATCAAGCATTGTTTCATCGTGAGCCTTCAGAAGTTCGAATCCATTGGGTGTAGAGCAGCGCCGCGGCGACCAGCTTGAGTGCGCACGGCAGCACGCAATAGGCGATGGTCAAGGCGCCCAGGGCTTGCGGGTTGCGGCTGCCCGGTGCGTAGCCAAAGGCCTGCAGCATCGGCAGGGCCACGCCCGCGGCCAGCGCCAGGTTCAGCTTGGTGGCGAAATTCCACCAGCCGAAGTACGCACCTTCGCCAGAGTTGCCATGGCCGGCGCGCTGGATCACACCGGCCAACAGCGCCGCGGGCAGCGTGAGGTCGGCGCCCAGCGCCACACCGCTGAGCAGGCACACGGCGGTGTAAGACGCAATGTCGCCGGCGCCCAGCCACGCGGCCCACATGAACACCGCCACCGACAGGCCCATGCCGAGCAGCCAGGTGCGCGCCAGCCCGAAGCGGCCGACCCACCGCACCCACAACGGGACCGCCAGCGCAGCGGCGGCGAAGTAGCTCGCCAGGAACAGCGGCTCGAAGGCCGGGGCCTGCAGCAGGTCGCGAATGAAAAACAGCACCAACGTTGCCGGCACCGCGCTGGCAATGCCGTTGACCAGGTAGATCAACAGCAGCCTGGCGAACGCGGGCGTCGCGAAGGGCAGCCAAAGGGACGCCGGCTCGGCGTTCGGCACCGAGGGCCGCGGCTGTGGCGCGCGCCACAACAGTGCCACACCCAAGGCCAGCGCCGCGGCGAACGTCAGCGTCGTCGCACCCAGGCCGGCCAGCGACGGCAGCACACTGGCCGCCAGCACGCCCGCCAACGCCAGGCCTTCGCGCCAGGCCACGATGCGTGCGCGTTGCGGCTCGTCGCCGCCCAGCCGCGCGCCCCAGGCCTGGTGAATGACGCTGACGACGCTGTAGCTCAGGTAGGTCACGGCCAGCCCTGCGGCGCACCACGCCAGCAAGGCGGATGTGCCCTGCACCCGCGGGAAGAACAGGGCCGAGAAGCCTAGCGCCAGCACCACCGCCGCCATCGCCGCAACGCGCCCGGCGCGGGCTGCCGATCGGGCCAGCAAGGCATCGGCCCAGCGCCCGATCAGCGGGTCGGCCACGGCGTCGAGCAGGCGGGCGCCGAGCAGCACCGCCCCCAGCAAGGCCAGCGGCACCCCGAAGACGCTGGCGTAATGGTTGGGCAGCACCACATAGAGCGGCAATGCGACGAAGGCCAGCGGCAGTCCCAACGCCCCGTAGCAGAGGCCGTCGCGCCAGCCACCGCGCCACGGGCGTGGCGGCGCGGCATCGGGCACGCGGGCCGTGGCCGGCGCGGCCGTGCCGTTCATCCGGCAACCTCGGTGCTGCGCACTGCGGTATTCGCCCCGGGGTTCACGAAGTGGGCCCTTTCGTGGCCCATGGCGGCCCGGCGGCTCATCAGGCAACCTCCGTGCTGCGCACTGCGGTATTCGCCTTGGGGGCGGCCCGGCGGCTCATGGCGCAATGACCGCCGTGACCTCGATTTCGACCTTGGCCTGGTCTTCCATCAACGCCGTCACCTGCACCGCCGACATCGCGGCGTTGAAGCTGCCGATCAGCTCGCGAAACGCCACGCCGATCTCGGGGTAGGCGGCCAGGTACTCGCGCTTGCTGGTCACGTACCAGGTCATGCGCACGATGTGTTCCGGCTTCGCCCCGGCCTCCTTCAGTACGTCGACAACGTTCTGCAAGGCCTGGCGAGCCTGCCCGCCCAGCGTGTCACTGACGAAGCGGCCCTGGGCGTCCCAGCCCACCATGCCGGCCACGAACACCATGCGGCCGCTGGCGGCCACGCCGTTGGAATAGCCGCGCGGGCGCGGCCAGCCGGGGGGAAGCAGGACTTGCATGGGAGTCGTCTCCAGGGTCAAACGGGTTGCAATGGCGACATCGCGGCGCGAATGTCGTCGGCGCTCGGGACGGGACGGTGGCGCGTCGACAGCGGCGGGCCTGCGCAACGCATCAAGCCCCTTCGGTGCGCAGCCGAAACCGCTGCAGCTTGCCGGTTTCGGTGCGCGGCAACCGGGCCACGAAAACGATTGCGCGCGGGTACTTGTACGGTGCAATGCGCAGCTTGACAAAGTCTTGCAGTTCCTTGACCAGCGCGTCCGACGCCGGCTGGTCCGGCCGCAACACCACGACCGCCTTGACGATCTGGCCGCGGGCGGGATCGGCCACGCCGATCACGCCGCATTCGGCCACGGCCGGGTGCTGCAACAGCGCCTCTTCGACCTCGGGCGCGGCAATGTTGTAGCCGGACGAGACAATCATGTCGTCGGTGCGTGACTGAAAGTGGAAGTAGCCGTCGGCGTCCATCAGGTAGGCGTCACCGGTGAGATTCCAGCCGTCTTTCACATATTGGGTCTGGCGCGCATCGGCAAGGTAGCGGCAGCCGGTCGGGCCTTTCACGGCCAGCATGCCGATCTGCCCGGGCGGCAGCGGCAGGCCGGCGTCGCCCATCACGCAGGCCACGTAGCCGGGCACCGCCTTGCCGGTGGCGCCGGGGCGGGCGTTCTCTTCGGTTGCCGAGATGAAGATGTGCAGCATCTCGGTCGCGCCGATGCCGTCGATCAGCTCGATGCCGCTCGCCGCCTTCCACAGCGCACGCGTCGCGGCGGGCAACACCTCGCCGGCGGACACGCACTTGCGCAAGCCGTGGTCACGCAAGTCAGCCACATCGCGCGACACGGCCATTGCGCGATAAGCCGTCGGGCTCGTGAACATGACGCTGGCATGAAAGGTTTGCGCCGCACTCAACAGCTCCGGCGGCGAGGCCTTTTCGATCAGCACCGTCGAGGCGCCCAGGCTCAGCGGGAACAACAGCAACCCGCCCAGCCCGAAGGTAAAGGCCAGCGGCGGGCTGCCGATGAACACGTCGGCGGCGTCGGCGCGCAACACATGCGGCGGCCAGCAGGCGCATGCCGCCATCACGTCGCGATGAAAGTGCATCGTGCCCTTGGGCTGGCCGGTGGTGCCCGAGGTGAAGGCGATGAGGCAGGTGTCGTCGGCGGCGGTGTCGACGTTTTGAAATGCCGCCGGGTGCCGCGCCATTGCCGCTTCGAGGCCGTCAGGCGTCGCATCGTTGAAGCCGCGGATGTGCGCCAGGCTGGGGCAATCCGAGGCGGCCAGGCTCAGCTCATCGACCAGCCGCGCGTCGCACAGCGCGTGGCTGACCTCGGCCTTCTGAATGATCTGCTTCAGCTCCTTGGCGCGCAGCATCGGCATGGTGCCCACCACGATGCCGCCGGCCTGGACCACCCCGAACCAGCAAGCCGCCAGCATCGGCGTGTTGGGTGCGCGCAGCAGCACCCGGTTGCCGGGCACCAGCCCCATGTCCCGCACCAGCACATGGGCGATGCGGCCGGCGCGGTCCGCGAGGTCGGCGTAGCTCCAGCGCAGCCCCGGCGCCTGGAGGCACAGCCGCCCTCCGCGGCCCGCCGCGATGTGCCGGCTCAGCAGTTCGGTCGCGCAGTTCAACCGGGCG
>JAYSVE010000435.1:0-4050 GCA_043718725.1 Methylibium sp. | reverse complement strand
CCGAGAAACGGGTTCGACGCGACCAGGATCAACCCGGCGCATTGCCCCGCCGCGACGCCGTCATTGAGTCGCTGCGCCACTTGCTGCGCGAAGCGATCACGTTCGCGTTCACGCGGGTCGGTGCGCGGCGCATACGGCGCCCCGCCGGGCCCGGGCGCACCGCCCTTCGAATAGCCCGACCGGTCGTCGGCGAGGTCGACGCCCTTCTGCCGGCTTTGCGGGTGCACCAGGTCGGCCACATGCCGATAACGGCCCGCCTCCGACGTCAGTTCGAGCAATCGGGCCCGTGCAGCGTTCGCGACCAACAGCCAATTTTTCATCAGCCCATCGTATGCGGCACGCAAGGTTGAGGATTGACCTTGCGCAAACTTTCGAGACATTCAGGAGCAAGCCCGAGCGGGACGCGGCCGAATTCGCCAGGCCGATTTTCAATCGATTGACGCCGATCAAGCGGGCGCCTCCGCGGCTGCCTACGATGGGCAGGCGACGCGCGATCGGCGCGTCACGTCTCGGACCGTCAACTTCACTTGCCAAGGAACGAACACCATGGACACCACCACGCTGAGCCCGGACCAAAGCGCCCGCGATCGCCTGACCACGAGCCTGAAGCACATGGTCGACGAGGCCGACCAGTTGTTGAAGTCTGCCCAGGGCAGCGGCAGCGACAAGTTCAACGCCGCGCGCGACAAGTTTGAAACCCAGTTGCGCCACGCCCGCGCCGAACTTTCGGAGCTGGAGGACAAGGCGCTCTACAAGGCCAAACGCGCCGCTCGCACCACCGACCATGCGGTGCATGCGCATCCGTACACCGCCATGACCGTCACCGCCGGTGTCGGTCTGCTGCTGGGCCTGCTGATCGCGCGCCGCTAGCGGGCCACCTGTTGGACGCTGTTCCGGGCCTTCTGGCCTCGGCCCGCGCGGTGCTGGCCGGGCTGATCGAGATCGGCCAGACGCGGCTCGAGCTCGCCAGCACCGAGATTGAAGAAGAGCGTTTGCGCCTCGCCTGACTGCGCGCGCGCAGCATTGCTTGACGGCGATCACGATCGAGGGCGGAATCAGGATTCCGAGCGCCCCGGAGGTGGTGATCACGCCGGCGCCAAAGCGCTTCGGGAACCCGGCCTTGACCATCGCCGGAAGCAGGATCGAGCCGATCGCCACCCCGGTCGCCGGCGACGAGCCTGACACAGCGGCGAACAGGGCTCGGGCGAATACGCGCTATCACGACCAGGTCACGGCGGCCGAGAACATGTAGCCGGCGCCATAAACCGTCTTGATGATCTTCGGGTTCTGCGGATCGCCTTCGAGCTTGCGGCGCAGGCGCGAGATGCGCACGTCGATGCTGCGGTCCAGCGGCGACAGGTCGCGTTGGCCGACCAGTTGCTCGCGCGTGAGGATCTGGTAGGGCCGCTCGACGAACGCGCGCAGCACCTGCGTCTCGGCGGTGCCGAGCAGATGCTCGCTGCCGTCGGCGGCGCGCAGGATGTTGGCGGCGCAGTCGAGGCTCCAGCCCAAAAAACTGGCGTGGCGGCGCGGCTGCCCGGGCGCGAAAGCACCACCCGCACCGACGGCACCGGCACCGCCACCCCCGGCGCGCCGACGCAGGATGCTGCGCACGCGCGCCACCAGTTCGCGCGGCTCGAAGGGCTTGACCATGTAGTCATCGGCACCGAGCTCCAGGCCCATCACGCGGTCCACCGTGTGGCCGCGGCCGGTGAGGATCAGCACGCCGCTGCTCGACAGCGTGGTGATTTGCCGCACCAGTTCGATGCCGTCCATGTCGGGCAGCCCCAGATCGACGACGCACAGCTCGGGGCATTCGGTCTGCAGCCGGCGCAGCAGCGTGGCACCGTTGTGGAAGGCCTCGGTCGCGAAGCCGAACTCGTGCAGTGCGGCCACCACCAGCTTGGCGATCGCGGCGTCGTCTTCGACCACATAGATCAGCGGCGGGGTCATCAGGAAACCTTCGTGCTTCGCACTGCGGTATTCGCCTTGGGGACGGCCCGGCGTGCTCATGCCGCCAGGTCCTGGAGCAAGTGCGCGAGCTGCGCCCTGGTGAACGGCTTGGCGAGCATCGGCACGTCGGCGGTTTGCCCCCCGTCCGGGGCGTAGCCGCTCATCAGCACGACCTTGGGCACGCCGCGGCGCTCGCGCGCATGCGCCGCCAGCTCGCGCCCGTCGATGCCACCGGGCATCACCACGTCCGTCAACAGCAACGCGATGCCCGGCGTCTGGTCGAGGATCTGCATCGCCTCGCTGCCGTTCTCGGCCTCGATCACCGCAAAGCCGAGTTCGAGCAGCAGGCGCCGCACCACCTTGCGCACTTGCGGGTCGTCCTCGACCAGCAACGCCAGGCCCTGGTCGCCGAGCGCGTCGCGCGGGGCCGGGTCCGCCGGCGACGGCAACGCGTCGGCGGCTTCGCACGCCGGCAGCCACAGCGAGACCGTCGTGCCCCGGCCGACGCCGCTGTCGATGCCGATCGCCCCGCCCGACTGCCTGGCAAAGCCATAGGCCATCGCCATGCCCAGCCCGGTGCCCAACCCCGATCGCTTGGTCGTAAAGAACGGCTCGAACACCCGTGCCTTGGTGGCCGCGTCCATGCCGCAGCCGTTGTCGCTGACGTCGATGCGCACGTAGCGCCCCGGCTCCACCTGCAATGCCGCCGCCGCCGCCGGGTCGAGGGCCTGCGCCGCGACGTGTACGCCGACCCGGGCCGGGGCCTGGGCGCTCGCCTGCACCGCGTCGCGCGCATTGAAGATCAGGTTGAGCAGCGTGTTCTGCAATTGGTGGGCATCGACCCAGGCCCACAGCGCGGCGTCTGTGGCCGCCAGGTCGAGCCACAGGCTTTCGGGCAGCGAGCGCCGCACCAGCCGGCCAACCGCGGCGATCAGCGGCGCCACGTCAGCGGCCTGCGCTTCGAGCGGCTGCCTGCGCGCGAACGACAGCAGGCCCCGGATCAGCTCGGCGCCGCGCCGCGCCGACTCGAGCGCGGGTTCGACGAACTCGGTCACCGCCGGGTCGTCGCGACGGGCCTCGGTGAGCGCGCCGAGGTTGCCGATGATGACGGTCAGGATGTTGTTGAAGTCGTGCGCCAGGCCGCCGGTCAACTGGCCCAGCGCCTCCATCTTCTGCGCCTGCACCAGCATCGCCTGCGCCTGCTTCTGCTCGGTGATGTCGAAGGTCAGCGCAAAGCAGCCGGCCACGGCCCCGTCGGCGCCGCTCTCCGGGATCAGCGTGGTGCGCGCCTGGACCCGGCGGCCGCCGACCAGCACCGTCTCGAACTCGTAAGTCACGGCCGCGCCGGCCAGGGCGCGCGCAATGCAGTTGCGGATGCCGGCATCGGACGCGGCGCCCAGCGACTCCATGGCCGTGGCGGCGCCGGGATTGGCGGTGTCCAGGCCGAACCACTCGTGGTAGCCGCGGTTGATGTAGCGGTACACGCCGGCGCGGTCGAAGTAGGCGATCAGCGCCGGGATCGAGTCGGTGATCAGGCGCATGCGCGCTTCGCTGCGATGCAGCTCGGTCGTGCGCTCGGTGACCCGCGTTTCCAGCATCGCGTTGTGCTCGCGGATCAGACGTTCGGCATGGCGCTGTGCGGTGATGTCGGAGTAAAGCGTCACGAAGCCGTGCCCCGGCACCGGGACGCCGCGCACCAGCAGCACCGTGCCGTCGGGGCGGGTGCGCTCGATCTCGTGCGGCGCGAAGGCGCGCGCGGCCCGCACGCGCTCGTCGATGAAAGCCTGCATGTCGCCCGGGCCGTATTCGCCGCGCTCGGCGTTGAAGCGGATGAAACTCTCGAACGACGCGCCGACATAGCCCATCTCGGCCGGGAAGCCGAGCAGGCGCAAGAAGGTCTTGTTCCAGGCCACGAAGCGCAGATGGCTGTCGATCAGCGTGAAGCCCTGGTCGATCAGGTCGAGCGCCGCCCGCAACGATTCGTAGCGGCTGAAGCGGTCGTCCGCGGGCTTGGCAAAGAGGTCGGTCACGGCGGCGATCTTCGCACCACTGCGGCGCGGTCCATCCGGCCGGCGCAATCATTCGTCACATTCCATG
>JAYSVE010000434.1:0-1743 GCA_043718725.1 Methylibium sp. | reverse complement strand
CGTCGTACTGCGCAAGCCGCTCAACCTCGATCAGCTCGCCAACGCGATCGAGCCGCTGCTGGTGGACCCCTGACCGATCCCCTCATTTTCGGCATCGGGATCCCCTGTCTTACACTTGGAACTAACGTTGTGTGATTCTGCGATGCGCATGTGCCGATCGAATGAAGGAGTTGAAATAGCGCCCCTTCGACGCGGAGTTGAGGAGCGCAGTGTAATGGTCTGGGGGCACGTCCAAGTATTGATAAATCTGGCCACTGAAGAACTCGATTTCGAGGAGCATTCGCTCCGGGTGATAGCCGAGCGCGGCGATGGATGACGAGGCGACTGGAAGGCGTTGCATGTGTTCTCCCAAGCGATGCGGCGGCCGGTGGAGATCACACCATCGAGGGCGCAGTCAAGTGAGATGAGGGTGGCGTGGAACCGTTGCAGCCCGGCCCGACCTGGATCAGGAACGCGCGCATGAATCTCTCTACTCGTTACGCCGACCGTCCTTCTGCATTTGTTCGCGACGTTCTCAAGAAGGCCGATCTCCATGATAAGCGGATTGAGGCTCTTGGCGAGGCCACTGCCAGCGCGATATCGGCCGCCAGGCTGGGCGTCAAAGTCATCGGCGCGGCGCTTGCCAAGAACCATGGCATAGCCGTGAAGCACGGCATCAAGCAGGTGGACCGGCTGCTCAGCAACGACGGCGTCGACGTCTGGGCGCTGTTTGCACAATGGGTTCCCTATGTTGTTGGTGCGAGAACGGAAATCAAGGCGGCGTTGGACTGGACGGACTTTGACAAGGACGGCCAGTCGACCATTTGCCTCTACCTGCTGACCCGCCATGGGCGCGCGACTCCGTTGATTTGGAAGACCGTCTACAAGAGTGACCTCGCCAAGCGCCGCAACGAGTTCGAAGACGAAGTTCTGATGCGGCTGCGCGAACTGGTTCCAAAGAGCGTCGCCGTTACGATTCTTGCCGACCGGGGATTCGGGGATCAGAAGCTCTACGCATTCATGAAGGAGCTCAACTTCGGCTATGTTATCCGTTTTCGTGACGCGATTCTCGTCGAGGACGCCGTCGGCGTCCAGAGGCCCGCCGCCGAGTGGCTGGCGGCCAATGGCCGAGCCCGCAAAATCGCGCCGGCACGGGTGACGAAGGACGCCTATGAGATTCCCGCGGTTGTCTGCGTCCACGCGCGGGGCATGAAGGAGCCGTGGTGTCTCGCCACCAGCATCAAGGACACGCCCGCCGCGCAAATCATCGCGCTGTATGGCAAGCGGTTCACCATCGAAGAGACCTTTAGGGACACCAAGAACCTGCGCTTCGGCATGGGGCTCACCGACGCCGGAATCAAGCAACCTGCTCGCAGAGATCGCCTGCTCCTCATCGGAGCCCTCGCAACCGCGCTTCTCACTCTCCTTGGTGCCGCTTGCGAAGAGGCCGGGCTTGATCGCCTCTTCAAGGCGAATACTGTCAAGACGCGCACTCATTCGCTCTTCAACCAGGGAAGCATGTGTTATGAATTCCTTCCGGGCATGCGCGATGAGTGGCTTACGCCGCTCCTTATCGCTTTTGAAAAACAAATACGCGGTCACCGCGTTTTTTCCGGGGCCTTAGGTGTTATCTAGACCCTCACGAAAAGTCGCCGAAAATGAGGGGATGGCTCAGCGCCCAAGCCCGAAAGCTTTTTGCGATAGTGGGGGCGACAAGTAGCGGAATGGCAAGAGAAAGTAGCGAGGCCATCATAGGCACAAGCA
>JAYSVE010000433.1:0-1744 GCA_043718725.1 Methylibium sp. | reverse complement strand
CGGCCGGTTGCCGCGCGTGCCGGTGTGAACAATCCCCGTGATTGATCGCCTTCGCATGGGAGCACCCGACTCACGATTCGGGCCATACGCGATCGCCGCGCACATGGGCACGGTTTGCGGCGCGCGTGGGTCAAGGCTCAGTCACCTATGCAACACTGGGCGCGACACAGTGTTCCACATCTGATGGCAGCCTGGGCCCGCGTGCTGCGGGCCGCTGGCTGGCCCTCAGTGGCACATTGTTTGCGTCATCAACACCCATGACCGAAACCTCCGCGGCCCCGTTCGTCGCTGGCAGCAGCTGGACCTGCCCCTTTTGTCCGCTGGCCTGCGACCACCTCGGTGTGGGCTTTGGCGACGCCACACGTCCGCTGGTGCTTCGAGGCGGCGACTGTGCCCGCGCCAGTCGAGCCCTCGCGCAGTTCGGTGCCGCGCCTTCGGACGCTGCGGCGCAGGTCGATGGCCAGCCCTCTGATCTGGCCACTGCCGTGGCTACGGCCGCAAGGCTGCTCGACGCCAGCCGTCAGCCGCTGTTCGGTGGCCTCGGCACCGATGTCGCCGGGGCTCGCGCGCTCTACCCGCTGGCCTGTGCCACCGGCGCGATCTGCGACGCGGGCGGTGGCGCGGCCTTGATGCACGGCCTGCGCGCGCTGCAGGATCGCGGCCAGTTCACGACCACGCTTGCCGAGGTGCGCACACGCGCTGACCTGATCGTGTTTGTCGGTGGTCTGGCCACCGACCTCGCACCGCTGATGGCAGAGCGCTGTGGCATCGGCGATGCCCAGGTGCCACAGCGTCATGTGGTCGTGCTCGGGCCGGCTGCGGGTGACGCCGCGACTCTTGCCAGCTGGGCCAGGCAGGGCGGTGTGAGTACCGAAGCGTTGGCGCTGCACGGTGACCTGTTCGACACGCTTGCGCTGTTGTCCGCGCTGTTGTCCACGCCAGGGGCCGAGCGGCCGCTGCCGGCGGCTCCGCAGGCGCTGCGTGCGCTGGCCGCGCGGCTGCGCGCGGTACGTTATGCCGTGCTGGTTGGCGCGCCCGCACGCTTGCCGGCGCAGGGCGCGCTGATCGTCGAAGCGGTACACCAGCTGGTCGGCAGCCTGAACCGCAGCACCCGTGCCGCTGCGCTGTGGATCGGTGGCGGCAACGGTGCGGCCACCGTGAATCAGGTGTTCGCCTGGCTGTCGGGCCTGCCGCTGCGTTCGCGTGCGGGTCCGCGCGGGCTGGAACACGAGCCCTTGCTGTTCGACGCAACGCGGCTGCTGGCCGACGCTGCGGTCGATTCGCTGCTGTGGGTGTCGAGCTTCGATGCCGAGGCGGTGCCGCCGCCGAACCGCTTGCCGATGGTCGTGCTCGGGCATCCCGCGCTGGCCGCTGCCGCCTTCGACCAACGCGCCGGGTTGCCGACGGTGTTCATCCCGGTGGCCACACCCGGCATCGGCAGTGCCGGGCACCTGTTCCGCACCGACGGCACGGTGCTGATGCCGCTGTTCGCCGTCTATCCTGATCGCCTGCCGACGGCTGCCGATGTGCTGGGCCGCATCGAGTCGGCATTGCGCGCCGGCCGCGCAGGGAGTGCCGCATGAGCCTCTTGCTGCGGGGTGGCCTGGTGATCGACCCGGCCCACCACAACACCGGCCAGCGCCGTGACCTGGCCGTGCGCGACGGCCGCATCGTCGAGCCCGTCGTCGGCGAAATCTTCGGCCAGCAGATCGATGCCAGCGGCTGTGTCGTGATGGCCGGCGGC
>JAYSVE010000432.1:0-1744 GCA_043718725.1 Methylibium sp. | reverse complement strand
GGGCCGGCACGTCGTGGAAGTTGCTCTGTTGCACCTGGCCCCGGGCGATCGTGACGCGCCCGTGCAGCGCCGCGCTCAACCCGAACACGACGCCACTGTCCATCTGCTGGCGAATCAGGTTGGGGTTGACCGCCAGGCCACAGTCGACCACGCACACGACGCGGTGCACCCGAACCCGCTTGTCGGCGCCGACCGACACCTCCGCCACCTGCGCCACCACCGCGCCGAACGACTGGTGCAGCGCGATGCCACGGGCCTTGGGCGCGCCATCCGCCGCCGGCGCGAGCGGCTGGCCCCAGCCAGCCAGTTGCGCGCAGCGGTTGAGCACCGCCAGGTGGCGCGGGTGGCGTAGCAACAGCGCCGCGCGAAAGGCCACCGGGTCCTGGCTCACGGCATGAGCCAGCTCGTCGATGAAGCTTTCCTTGAAGAACGCCTGGTGCGAATGACCCACCGAGCGCCAGAAGCCAATCGGCACCGGCAGGTCGACGGTCTTGTGGCCGACCCGCGCATTGGCAAATTCATAGGGCTGGTCGAAGGCCCCTTCGGAGGTGGTCTTGTCGGGCCCGACGCCGGGCAGGCCGAACAGGCGCCCCAGCACCTGGTGGACGATGGCCTGGCCGGCCGACGTGTTGTGCCAGGCGCTCAACTGCCCCTGCGCGTCGAAGCCGGCCTTGAAGCGCGACACGCAGGCCGGGCGGTAGAAGTCGTGGCGGATGTCTTCTTCGCGGGTCCAGATCGTCTGCACCGGCACGCCGCCGGCGGCGCGCGCAATCTCGGCGGCCTGGGCGATGAAGTCCACGTCCAGGCGCCGGCCGAAACCCCCGCCCAACAGTTGAACCTGCACATCGACCTTGTCCTGATCGATGCCCAGCACCTTGGCCACCGCGCGGCGCGCCAGGCCCGGCACCTGGGTCGAGGCCCAGACCGTCGCCGCGCCGTCCTTGAACTGCACTGTGCAGTTGATCGGCTCCATCGTGGTGTGCGCCAGGTAGGGCGCCCGGTACTCGGCGCTGATGGTCTTGTCGGCGGTCTTCAGCGCGGCGTCCACATCACCGTGTTTGTAGTAGCCGAAGCCCTGTTCGGTGTCGAGCACCTTGGCCAGTTGCAGCATGACGGCGTCACTCGATACCTCGGCCATCGCGCCGGCGGCCCAGGTCACGTTGACGGCCTTGACGGCCCGCATCGCCTGGTACCAGGTCGCCGCAATCACCGCCACGCCGGCGGTGCCGCCGTGGTGGCCGTCGACCCGCAGCACCTGGCGCACGCCGGGCCGCTTCAACGCCGCCGCCCCATCCCACGTGGCCACCGTGCCGCCCAGCGTCGGGCACATCAACACGCTGGCATACAACAGCCCGGGCGGGCGCACGTCGATGCCGAAGACGGCCGAACCATCGCCCTTGGCATGGGTCTCGATGCGCGGGACCGGCTTGCCGACGAGCTTGAAGCCGGCCGGGTCTTTAAGTGGCGCGTCGGCGGCCAATGCACGCTTGCCCGCGGCGGCGGCCAGTTCGCCGTACGACGCCGACTTGCCGCTGGCGTGCAGCACGCGCCCGGCCTCGGTGCGGCACTCGGCGACGTTGACGCTCCAGCGTTCGGCCGCTGCGCCGACCAGCATCGCCCTGGCGCTGGCACCGGCCTGGCGCATGGGCAGCCACAGGTCCTTGATGCTGGACGAACCGCCGGTCATCATCACGCCGACTTCGCGCATGGTCTTGGCCGTCATCCACTGGGCCACGCGCTTGAC
>JAYSVE010000431.1:0-1747 GCA_043718725.1 Methylibium sp. | reverse complement strand
TCCCAAGTCCCGCCGGTGACGCCTTGCGGCGTTCAAGCGCGTGGCGACACATGGGGCAGAATCCGGCACGCCGCCATCAATGCCCATGAGTCTCGTCTTTCCCCACACGTTCGTGCCCTGGTTTCGTGCCGTGGCGCCGCACATCCACGCCTACCGCGGCAAGACCTTTGTGGTGGCGATTGCCGGCGAGCTGATCGCCGCCGGCCGGCTGAGCCCGTTCGCGCAAGACCTGGCCATCCTGCACGCCATGGGCATCAAGCTGGTGCTGGTGCACGGGTTTCGCCCACAGGTGAACGAGCAACTGCGCGCCAAGGGCCACGAGTCACGTTTCAGCCACGGCCTTCGCATCACCGACGAGGTGGCACTCGACTGCGCCCAGGAGGCCGCGGGTCAATTGCGCTTCGAGATCGAAGCGGCGTTCTCCCAGGGACTGCCGAACACGCCGATGGCCAATGCGATCGTGCGGGTGGTGTCCGGCAACTTCCTGACAGCCCGTCCGGTGGGCATCGTCGATGGCGTCAATTTCAAGCACAGCGGCGTGGTGCGCAAGGTCGACGGGACCGCGATTCGCAGTGCCATCGACATCGGCGCAATGGTGTTGCTGTCGCCCTTCGGCTTTTCGCCCACCGGCGAAGCCTTCAACCTGACGATGGAAGACGTGGCCACCAGCACGGCCATTGCGCTGCAGGCCGACAAGCTGCTGTTCGTCACCGAGGTGGCGGGCATTCACGAAGACCTTGCCGACGCCGACAGCCCAATCGACACCGAGCTGGCGCTGGCCGAGGCCGAGCGCCTGCTCGCGTCGTTGCCACCACCGACCCAGCCGACCGATGTCGCGTTCTACCTGCAACATTGCGTCAAGGCGTGCCGCGGTGGCGTGGAGCGTTCGCACATCCTGCCGTTCGCGGTCGACGGCGCGTTGCTGATGGAGGTGTTCACGCACGACGGCATCGGCACCATGGTGGTCGACGAAAAGCTGGAGAGCCTGCGCGAAGCGACCGCGGACGACATCGGCGGCGTGCTGCACCTGATCGAGCCGTTCGAGCGCGACGGCACCCTGGTCAAACGCGACCGCACCGAGATCGAACGCGACATCGGCCATTACACGGTGATCGAACACGACGGCGTGATCTTCGGCTGTGCGGCGCTGTATCCGTACCCCGAGGCCAAGACGGCCGAAATGGCGGCCCTGACCGTGTCTCCCGAGGTTCAGAGCCAGGGCGACGGCGAGCGCATGCTCAAGCGGGTCGAACAACGCGCCAAGGCCATGGGGCTGGACAGCATCTTCGTGCTGACGACGCGCACCATGCATTGGTTCATCAAGCGCGGGTTCGTCCAGGTCGATCCCGACTGGTTGCCCGAGGCGCGCAAGCGCAAATACAACTGGGATCGCCGCTCCCAGGTGCTGGTCAAGAAGCTCTGAGCCTCTGGCCGATTCCGCCCTGACCCGGCGTTCACCGCTCGCTCAACCGAATGTATTTACAGGAGTCACCGACATGCCGCGCACCGTTCAATGCATCCACTTGAAGAAGGAAGCCGAGGGGATGGACTATTCGCCCTACCCCGGCGAACTCGGCAAACGCATCTACAACCAGGTCAGCAAGGAAGCCTGGCAGTTGTGGATGAAACACCAGACCATGCTGGTCAATGAGAACCGGCTCAACCTTGCCGATCAGCGGTCGCGCCAGTATCTGGCCCGCCAGATGGAGCTGTTCTTCTTTGGCGATGGCGGCGACAAGCCCGCCGG
>JAYSVE010000044.1:0-5534 GCA_043718725.1 Methylibium sp. | reverse complement strand
GCACCGCAACCGCGAGCAGCGTCTTCGCGTGCGGGAACGACCACGCCAGCAGCTTGCCGTCCTGGCGCTTGAGCCACGCGACCAGCGGGCTGTCGCCGTGGTCCAGGCGCTTCATCTTTGGCAGCAGGTAGTAGCACAGCGCGGGCGTGACGGTCATCGACACGAGCATCGAAGCCCCGATCGAGACGATGTAGGCGATGCCCAGCGGCGAGAACAACCGCCCCTCGATGCCCGGCAATGCGAACAGCGGCACGAACACCAGCACGACGATGATCGTCGCGTAGAGGATGCCCGAGCGCACCTCGACGCTGGCGCGCTCCACCACGTCGAAGGCCGGCAGCGGCTTGGCCGAAGCCTTGTTCTGGCGCAGCCGACGCACGATGTTCTCGACGCCCACCACCGCGTCATCGACGAGCTCGCCGATGGCGATCGCCAAGCCGCCGAGCGTCATCACGTTGATCGACTGGCCGAGCCACTGGAATACCACTGCAGTGACGGCCAGCGACAACGGGATCGCGACCAGCGAGATCACCGTTGTGCGCGCCGACAGCAGGAACGCGAACAGCACGATGGCGACCATGATGGCGCCGTCGCGCAGCGCCTCGGCCACGTTGCCGATCGAGGCCTTGATGAAGTCCGCCTGGCGGAACAGCACGCGCGGTTCGGCCAACCCCGGGGGCAGGCCTTGTTTCAGCTCGCCGAGCGCCGCCTCGATCTGCGCGGTGAGTTTCACCGTGTCGGCGTCGGGCTGCTTCTGCACGCTGATCACCACCGCCGGCAGGCCGTTGTAGCCGGCGTCACCGCGCTTCAGGCCCGCCGCGAACGAGACGGTGGCCACCTGCTCCAGCAGGATCGCGCGGCCGTCCTTCCAGGCCACAGCGATGCCGCCCAGGTCCTCGGCCCGGTTGCTGCGGCCCAGGTGCCGGATCAGGACCTCGCGGCTGTTCATGTCGATGAAGCCGCCGCCGGCGTTGCTGGCGTAGCCTTTCAAGGCCTGCTCGACCTGCGTCAGCGTGACGCCGAACTGCGCCATGCGCGCGGTGTCGGGCGCCACGCGCAGCGTGCGCACCTCGCCGCCGATGGGGATGACCTGCGACACGCCGGGAATCGACAGCAGCCGCGGGCGCAGCACGAAGTCGGCGTACTCGCGGGCCTGCATCGGCGTGGCGACCGGCGCCTTGCCATCGCCAGGCACCAGCGGCAGCGCCACCAGCATGACCTCGCCCATGATCGACGACACCGGGCCCATCACCGGCGTGATGTCGCCCGGTATCTGCTCGCGCACCAGCGCCAGCCGCTCGGCCACCAACTGGCGGTTGCGGTAGATGTCGGTGCCCCAGTCGAACTCGGCATAGACGAGCGACAGGCCCACGCCCGAGGTCGAGCGCACGCGAGTCACACCCGGCATGCCGTTGAGCGCGGTCTCCAGCGGGAAGGTGACGAGCTGCTCCACCTCTTCCGGCGCCATGCCGCCAGCCTCGGTGAGCACGGTGATCAGCGGCTTGTTGAGGTCGGGGAAGACATCCACTGGCGTGCGCCAGGCCGTCATCGCGCCATACACCATCAACAGCGCCGCCACCGCCAGCACGAACAGGCGGTTGTGCAGGCTGTAGCGAACGATCCAGTTGAACATGAGGGTCGCTCCCGTTCAGCGGATCTGCGCGATCAGCGGTGCGCCCTGGACGACGACGCGGTTGTCCGCGCTCAGCCCTTGCGTGACCACCACCGTGCTCGCGTCCAGCGGCCGGAACTGCACCGGCTGCGGGATAAAGCGCTCGGCACCCGACTTGATCCAGACGATGGGCTCGTTGGACGGATTTCGCACCACGGCTTGCGCCGGCAGCACCACGCCCTTGATGCGCTCGCGCGACTGCGCCACGACGGTGACGGGCTGGCCGATGGCCAGGGGTAGCGCCATTCCAGCCTTCACGGAACTCACGGCGAAGGTCAGCGGCAGCACGCCATCGCGCATCGAGCGTGAGGCGCCCAGCAGGCGCAGCGTCACGTCGGGCACGCCTTGCAGCGACGCGCCAGCCACGCGGGCAGCTACGGCGGTATCGGCCGTCGTGGCCTCCACCAGCATGCGCGCCGGGTCCACCACCTCGAACAGCACGTCGCGCGGCTCGACCACTTGGCCCACGACGAGGTCGGCACGGGCGATGACGCCGCTGACCGGGGCCGTCAAGGCCTCTCGCGCCACCAGGCTGCCGCCGATGCTGCGCTCGCGCTCGGCCAAACTTTTGGCTTCGGTGCGGGCAGCGTCGATCTCCTTGCGTGGCACCGTGCCTTCCAGGCCTTCCAGGCGCTGCAGGCGCTGCTCCGCCAGTTGCCGCTGCGCACGCAGTTCGACAAGTTGGGCCTGTTGTGCGCCCAGGGCGTAGGGCTCGGCGTGGTGCCGGACATGGGCCAGCAACTCGCCGCGTTTCACCGACTGGCCTGCGACGGGCAGTCCCTTGGGCCCGGGCTCGATGCGCCCGCCATGCACGGCCTGCACGCGGCCGCTGGCGTTCGGGTCCATGACCACCCGGCCGGGCATCTCGACCGTGGCGGCGGCTTCGGACTCGGGCGCGAGCACAGTGCGGATGGCCATGCGACGCTGGGCGACTTTGGGTACGTTGACGCTGCCATCGGGCAGGCGCGCCAGGCCGGTGGCGTTGACCGCCGCGCCGGGCGCGTCGAGGTGTTCGCCGTTGGGGCCGTGCGCGCCCGGGGCTGCGTAGGCCAGGGACACCATGAGCAGCCATGCAACGAGTGCCGCAAGAATCAGCAAGCCAAGACCGCCGCCCAACCACCAGAGTTTGTGCTTCATCACAGGCGTCCCTGCAGCTTGCCTGCGTCGCGGTGGCGCTGGCGCCACCAGGCGATGCCGCCAATCAGACCCAGGGCCGCGACACCGGCGCCGATCCATGCAGCGCGCTCCAGTTCGTGGTCGTGCCCATGGACATCGCTGCCATGGGCGTGTCCGTGGTCGTTCTTCGCGGCCGTGGTGACGACCCGACCCGCAGCGCTCACCAAAGTGCCGTCGAGCAGGTCGCTGTCCTTGCCTGCGACCAACGTAAAGACCAAGCCGTGTTCGCCGGGCGCGGCCAGTGCCTTGAGCATGGCCGCATCGGTGACGGCATAGTCGCCTTGCTCGGCGCGGAACGCGGCTACAGCCTTCAGGGCGCCGCTCTCGACTTCGAGCTTTGCCCCCAGCACGGGTTCGTTGGATTCGTAGCGGTCGACCACGATGGTCAATTCGCCGGCGCGCAGTTCGGCGACCAGTTCGAAGGTCTCGGACTTGGCTTCGATACGCGGCAGGGCCGATGCGGCGCGCATCGTGGTCGGGCCGTCCAGGTGCTCGCCATTGGGGCCATGGGCGCCGGGGGCGGCGATGGCGGACGTGTTCGTGGCCATCAGCAGTGCCGCCAGGGCCACAACGGGAAAAGCGAGCAGCGGCCGCGGAGCGCGGCAATGGAAGTGGGTGTTCATGGCAGGAGTCCGAGGGTTTGTTGGAGTCGGGCGCGGGCGAGGCCCAGCGCGGCGGTCTGGCGGGCGACGGCGCTGTCGGCCTGGGCCGCGGCGGCGAGCGCGCGCAGCAGGTCGGGCAGCGGCGTTTCGCCGGCGCGGAAGGACTTGTCGATCAGTGCGGCGCGTTCGCGCAGCAGGCGGGCGCGGGCGGTCTCGGCGTCGAGCTGTGCCTCAGACGAGTGCTGGGCGTCGCGTGCGGCGGCGATATCGCTGTCCAGCCGCTCACGCAGGCGTTGCTCGTGGGCCTGCGCCACATCCAGCTCGGCGAGTGCAGCTGCTTCCAGCGGCCGGTTGCGGTCGTCGGTGCCGAAGGGCAGGCGCAATCCGACGACCAGACTGCCTTGCGAGGCTGCGGCGCGGCCGGGGACGTCCTGACGCAGGCCGATGGTCAGTTCGGGTGCGTCGCGGCGCGAATGGCGCATCAGCGCCACGCGCTTGCGCGCCAGTTCGGTGGACTGACTGGCGAGTTGCAGTTCCGGGTGCGGCGCCGAAGTTGCGGATTCCCCATCGATGACCGTCGCTGTCGTCAGATCGGGCGCTGCGGTCAACCCAGTGAGCAGGGTCCAGCGCGCGCGTGCGGCCTGCAGGCGTTGGCGCACCTCGGACAGCATCGCGGACGCCGCCAGTTGCTCTGCCCGGGCGGCCAGGGCGTCGGCCCGTGCCAGATCGCCAGCGCGCACGCGCCGCTCGACGTCGTCGGCGAGTTGCTTCAGCGCTTGCGCCTGGGTGTCGGCCTGCGTGGCTTCGGCCTGCAAGGCGGCGAGCTGCCACGCCGCTTCGCGCAGTTCAGCGGCCAGACGCAGGCGGGCCACCTGCTCGGCGGCCAGTGCCTGCGCCGCCGCAGCGTCAGCGGTGCCCGCGCGGGCGGCCCGCTGGCCGGGCAGCCACAGGGGAACCCCCACGCCGACTTCGGTCTCGCGCCGGCCGGCGTTGCTTTGCAGGCGATCGTCGCGGTGACTCAACTCGAGCGACGGTGGCGCGGCCCAGAAGCTGCCCGCGGCGGCACGGTCTGCATCGGCGCGGCGGCGCTGGCCATCGCTCTCGCGTGCGGCGACCGCGCGTTGCCAGGCGGTGTCCAGGGCCGCGCGAAGGGTGACGGTGCCGGCCGCTGGGTCGGACGCGGAGGGGACAGCGGCTTGGGGGCCCGCCGGGGGTGCGGCAGGCTGGGCCAAGACGGGCCCGCCGGCCAGACTGCCCGCAATCGCGCAGGCAGACAGCCAATTGGAAGATTTCACGATGCTCCTGACGATTCAACAGCCGGGGCCGGCCGGACGCAAAGTTCAGGTCACGCCAAGGGCGGACAAAGGCTTGCGTGGGGTGCCGGGACGGCGGGCCGGGCGTCCATGGGTGGACGCCCGCCGCGAAGGCGGGTCAGGAGCTGGAGCGAGGTGGCCTGAGCAGGCCGTCGAGCGTGGGACTGGGCACGAGGGTCTCGTGCAGGCCGCCGGGAGCGGCCGACCCCAGGGGCGGGAAGTCGTGCGATGACGGCGCGGCCATTGCCAGCGATGCGCTCAGGTGGTCGGTAACCACGTGCTGCGTCGACTCGTTCGAGTCGTCCAGGTGGTAGGACCCGTCGTCGTGATGGTGGTGGCCTTCTTCCTGCCAGTGCAACGCGGCATGCTCCAGGTCCGCCAGGGCGTTCATCGTCGGGCTGACGCGGGCAAGTGCCACCGATTGCCAAAGCATGGCAAACAGCATGACGAGGAGGACGGTCGAGCGGCGCATCAAGAAAGGAGTTTACCGAAGCAACTGAAAGCCACAGCGGAGCAGCCTTGAAAACCCAGCCATCGAGCCCTGAGTCATCGTGATGCTCCACAGGGTCTGTGCAACCGGGATGATGCTGTCGCGCGAACTCGGCGCGGTCGCGCCGTGGTCAATCGGTTGCTGGTCTGCAAGGAGCGCAATGCCACGGCTGACGCCAACCCGCACCACGAACTTGGATATCAATTGCTTGGATCCTGCGAAAGGAGGGTCGCGACGTCCTGCCCCCGTGGTGACGGTATCGGCTTCAGGCGTCGGGCCGC
>JAYSVE010000430.1:0-1747 GCA_043718725.1 Methylibium sp. | reverse complement strand
AAGGGCGCGCCATCGCGGCCGAGGCGCTGACCGCCCATTTGCGCAACCTGCGCCGGGTCGGCGTCAACGCCGAGTTCAACGGCGCGCTGTGCCGCGGCCTGCTGGCCGTGCGCAACAGCGCGGCTGGAACGCAACCGATCCACATCGTTCGAGCGCCGGCCGAGCGAATCGGGATGTCGTAAAGCGTGTTCATGTGATCCACAAACAAGGAGACAAAATGCCTGCACTCATTGCCCTCGCTCTCTCGATCGGCGTGCTCGCCGTGGTAGCAACCTGGCTGGTCCTGGGACCGCTGGCGGCGTTCAATGTGCAGATCTGGCAGGTCTTCATTGCCTGGGCCTGCTTCTATCACTCGGGCGGCAAGACCGACGGTGCGCAGAAAACCGTGATCTGCATGTCCTTCGGCGCTGTGGTCGGGATGCTGTCGGTGCTGCTGATCGGGCAACTGGGAGCGCTCGGCGCGCTGGCGGCCCCGGTGGCGGTGGGCATCGGTGCCGCTGCCATTGTGCTGGCGGCGCACGTCGGTGTGTTGGCGACGATTCCGGCCTCGGTTTACGGTTTCGGGTCGATCGCCGGGTTGATCCTGTTGAAAGGCCTGTCACCGGTCGATGCGATCTTGCCGACGATTGCTTCGATCGTCCTTGGCGCCGTATTCGGTTGGGTTTCAGAGCAGGTTGCCGGCAAGTTGACCAAAGTGACGGTGGCTCCCGGTTCCAGCGTTCCACCCGTGCGCTAGACAAGGCACTCTGATGGGGCGGGGGTCGGCCGCCCCATCCGCGGCGCAGGGCTCGCACGCTTGCGGGCCGGGTCACGGCGTGCCGCCACGGCGGCTGTCGCGCAGCATCCAACGGCCCCCATGAAAGCCCTCGCGTCACGATCGGGCGCATGGCCCGTGGACACGTCCCAGACTGAAACACAACGCGCTGACACAGTCGTGTGCAGCGCGACACAGCGCCGTGCCGCCCCGGGACGCATCGAGTGCTCTAGGGATATGGAGCGGTGGTATGCAAATCGCATTTATCGCTTCAAAATCCGACGGTGGCGAGGCCACCTACCACTGACATTTGAGGAGACCAATCCCGTGCCCAACATCATGTTGCATGACGACGACGCCCGCCAAGCCCTGGGCCGCGGCGTTGCCAAACTGGCGCGCGCGGTGCGCGGCACCCTCGGCCCGCGCGGGATGAACGCCATCATCGACCGCCCGATCGGCACGCCCATCATCTCGCGCGACGGTGCCAGCATCGCCGCCGAAATAGAGCTCGAGGATCCGTTCGAAAATATGGGCGCGCAGGTGCTGCGCGAGGTTTCCAAGCAGACCAACCAGGTCGCCGGAGACGGCACCACCACCGCCACCGTGCTGGCCGATGCGCTGGTGCAGGACGGCCTGGCCTGCCTGGCCAAGGGTGCCAATCCGGTCGAGCTGGTAGAAGGCCTGGAGCTGGGGGTGACCGAAGTCATCGCGGCGCTCAAGCGCAGCGCCAGGCCCTTGCGCGGGGGCGACGAATTGCGCGCGGTGGCGATGGTGGCCGCCAACGACGACCCGACCGGGCTGCTCGTCGCCGAAGCCCTGGAGCGGGTCGGCGCGGACGGCATCGTCGATGTCGACTACGGCAGCACGGTCGAGACCTTGCTCGAGATCGTCGATGGCATGGCGTTCGATCGCGGCTACCTCTCGCACCACATGATCACCGACGTCGAGAAGATGCAGGTGGTGCTGGACAACCCGTACATCCTGATGACCGAC